>PBBH01000001.1 GCA_002716525.1 Fidelibacterota bacterium
GCTGTTGAAAACAGTGATAGTTGGAAATGGAAATATTATTTGGCTTTGAATTATTGGGGTAAAAATAGGGATCGTGAAGCCATGGCTCTAATGAATTCATTAGAAGATAATCCAGATTATGCCCCATTTTATATTGCGCGGGCATCATTAAAAGAAAAATTGAATTTATCTGAGGTAAAAAAAGATTTAGCTCGATCAATTACATTAAGCCCAGATTCGTGGCGAGTGAATATGAATGCAGTCCAATTCTATCAAAAACACAATAAGTGGAATGAATCTTATCGTTTATCCTCGAATGCCTTTGAACAGTTCCCTGAAAATTTTAATGTGAGCATAATGCATGCGCGTTCTCTTCTATATACAGAGCAATGGGATGAAAGCATTGATATTTTAAAATCTGTTCAAGTATTGCCTTCAGAAATGGCTAGGGAAAGCCGCCAACTCTTTGAATGGGCACTAATCAGNAAATCTCTAGATTTGATTAAAACTGGTAAAATCNAAAAAGCTATTTCTGCCATAGAGGCGAGTAAAGAATGGCCCGAAAATTTGGGGGTAGGTAAGCCATATGANCCTGATGAAAGTCTTCAAAATATCCTTTTAGATTATTGTAANAATATTGCCAAAAGTGANCAATATATAAAATTGCTTAAAGNGATGAAAAAAGAGAGTTCTGGGGAGNGTTATAAANCGATTTTAATTAACACAGCCCTGGCCGTTATTCAATAGGAATATATCATGTTTGATTGGACGAAACTGCAGCGTCTATTNACTTTAATCTTTTGTNTAGNACTNATCGNNTGTTCCCANAACCAAAATATTCCAANGCAAAATGANACTGGGAAANAAGACAACATAATTGATGGAGTCATTTGGGAAGCGGGTAATTGGGAACCCCATCTTTNGNCAAAAGAAAAAGGTCGTTCGTGGGGTAATCATAGGGCAGTAGTTAAGANCGAATCAAACCATCAAGCAGTTGGTGTTCGAATACCCTGGAGAAGAAGTGACGATAATCCNCAAGATAAAGCAGTTTTTGTGGTAGATGCGCAATCAGATCAGGCACTTCATAACGTTATTGTCAAATCGATTAATAATGAATTCGGTGAAATCATTTTCGAACCCAATAATAGATCTAANATTTATCACGTNTATTATTTNCCATTTGAATCAACCGGCGGTTGGTATCCAAAAATCAACTATTTATCATCANACCAAANAGCTGATGANAATTGGCTTAATACCATTGGAGAAATCAGTGATAATCTTTTTAATTCTCTACCACAAGGGAAAGTAACTCACATACAATCGGTGGATAATTTTCACAGTTTTTTTCCGATGGAAGTCATTGCTACNGTTTCAGAAACAGAACAATTATTTAATAATGCCAACTCCAGCTATATTTTATTTTCTGAAGATCGAACNCATTCCATACGGATGCCCAACTTTATTCCAAAGCGCTGGGCTGATCGGNGGTTGATTAATTCATTCGAAGGATCTGCAAAACGCGGAGAATATTATACCTTTCAAATTGGTGTATTAGCTAAAGAACAAGCATTAAATGATTTAAATGTCCTATACACTGATTTTACTTCTTTAAGCGGTGCATCGATAAACGCTTCTGAATTCATCTGCTTTAATTTGGGTGGTGTTGATTTAAAAGGGCAGTCTTTTAAGAAACCTATTTCAATCGATAAAGGATTTGTACAGCCATTATGGTTTGGTGTCCAAATTCCTAATAATGAAAGTGGCCGATTTTCAGGCGAAATTACAATCACGCCTCGAAATGCACCCGCACAAAAAGTATTGGTAAACATAACAATTGAAGATGAGATAGCATCGAATAGCGGGGATGATTACCCAGAGAATATGACTCGTATGCGTTGGCTTAATTCAACTATTGGTACNGACCCCAATTTTATTATTCCACCATTTACGCCTGTTGAATATTCAGGAAACTTNCTTTCNGTTCTCGGACGAAAAGTTCGTTTAGGTCATATGGGTTTGCCCGATCAAATTGATAGTTACTTTAACCCTGAAATGACGGGTTTAGNTAATAAACCGAATCATATTTTATCGCAGCCTATTGCATTTAATGTTACNGTTGGGGGACANTTAGAATCTTGGGNATCAACCGCATTTAAACCTATTACTGAATCAAAGAGTCGGATGTCCTGGNGGGTAAAAAATGAATCGAAAAAGTTTNAGTTATTAATTAGTGGTGCGATGGAATATGAAGGNATGTTGGATTATCAAATCAGATTGGTAGCAAAAAATNACGTATTTATTGAAAATATTGAAGTACCGATTTATATGCTTTCCGATGCAGCAACCTATATTCTTGGGTTGGGTCATAAAGGACAAAAAACCCCAGATAAAGTTAATTGGAAATGGGATGTAAAAAACCACCAGGAAGGCGTTTGGTTAGGAGGAATCAACAAAGGAATTCAATATGTATTGCGCGATGAGAATTATATTCGTCCTTTAAATACCAATTTTTATCAGAATCAACCATTAGTCCTTCCTAAATCATGGGAAAACGATGGGAATGGCGGTATTAGTNTAGAGACAAATAAAGACCACGTATTGGTTCGCAATTATAGTGGTTCGCGCTCTATGTTAGCAGGGGACACCCTTCATTTCAATATTAAATTTTTAATTACCCCTTTTAAACTTCTCAATACTAAAGACCATTTTCAAACACGCTTTGTCCATAAATATGTACCAGTGGATACGGTGATTGCCTGGGGCGGTACAGTGGTCAATATCCATCATGCCAATGAGATTAATCCTTACATCAATTATCCATTTTTTAATTTGGGAAAACAGACAGATTATATACAAGAAGCCCACCAGAAAAATGTGAAGGTAAAACTCTACAATACTATTCGTGAACTTACATACAAGACACATGAAATTTTTGCCATGCGTAGTTTGGGATTTGAAATCTTTAATGATGGAGAAGGAGGTGGTCACTCTTGGCTCCAGGAACATTTGCGGGATCATTATCATTCGGCCTGGCATGCATGGTCAGTAGATGATGCCGCCATTCTAAATAAAGGTACTTCCCGGTGGACAAATTATTACGTGGAAGGNCTTAACTGGTTGGCGAAAAATCAGGAGATTGACGGCTTATACCTGGATGATATTGCTTTCAGCCGGGAGACAGTGAAACGGATAGTATCGATTTTATATAAACATCGACCGGAAGTTGTTATCGATCTCCATTCAGCGAACCAGTTTAACCCAAGAGACGGATTTATTAATAGTACCATGTTGTATATGGAACATTTTCCTTTTATCTCTCGACTATGGTTTGGNGAATATTTTGAATATGAAAAAGATAAAGATTATTGGTTCACAGAAGTNTCGGGACTGCCATTTGGACTTATGGGNGAAATGCTCCANGGTGGNGGGCATCCTTATCGAGGAATGCTTTATGGTATGACGACCCGTATGTATGGAAAGTATGATGTTCGCCCAATCTGGAAATTGATGGACAACTTTGACATTGAAAANAGTGAAATGAAAGGTTATTGGTTGGATAATTCGCCGGTAAAAACCAATCATNAGAATATTATCGCAACTTCNTATTTAAAATCTGACCGGATGCTTATTGCGCTNGCGTCTTGGAGNGAACAGGATGAGAANGTCAACTTAGATATGGATTGGAAACAAATTGGATTCAAATCCAATCGACTTTTTTCACCTAAAGTTGATNCTTTACAAGCTTACCAGGAATTCAACNTTGAAGGACCAATTACAATCCCAAAAAACATGGGATTGTTCTTGGTNTTGGAAAAGAAATGAATCTGGATTATCCCAATCCNTTTATTATAAAAATTGAAGTAAAAGAAACCGATATTGATGAATTGGGNCATGCAAATAATAAAGCTTATTTAGATTGGTCCATGGAAGCGGCGTGGAAACATTCCGAAGCGTTGGGATTAAAGCCTGAAGATTATATTACTATGGATTGCGCTATGGTGGCCCGTAGGCACGAACTAAATTATCTGGTGCCAACTTTTGAGGGCGATCAGCTTATCGTTTGCACATGGATTATCAATAATGATGGAAAATATAGAAGTCGTAGAGAATATCAAATCTTTAGGAAAAAAGATAATAAAACTGTTTTTCGAGGTGCCACAGATTGGGTTTGCATAAGATTAAAGGATGGGAAACTTTACCCAATGCCCAAGGAATTTATTGAAGCATACCAGCCTACAAATATGTAATATTAATTATGGGAAAAGATAAACAAAAAAAAGAAAAATATGAGGAGTGGGGAAAACTTGGATTTGCCGGCTTAATATTAAAGGCTATGACTGGAGCCGGAAAAAAATCGAAGAAAAATAAATCAAAGAAAAATAAGGATAAATTGATTGAAAAGGATTATTGGTAGTGTCTACGCTATTTTTTCCTTACTTTTTTTAATAGTTCAAGCGTAAGCCGTATGCCCTCCATCTCACTATGGACGGTGCCTTCATATTCAATCCCCACGTAACCATCATAACCTGCGTCTAAGACTATTTTCAACATTTTNTAATAATCAGTCCCGGTTTCATTGCCATTTTTATCAAATTCATGGCTTTTAGCACTTACGGCTTTGGCATATGGCATGAGTTCTTTCATCCCTTTATATCGGTCATACCATACGTCTTCTTCAAGCAGAAAATTTCCAAAGTCTGGTAGAGTACCTACGCGAGGNTGGTTCACTTTTTCCATAACAGCTGACAACCATTCCCCGTTTGATGAAAGACCGCCATGGTTTTCAACAATCGTGTTGATGTCCAGTGTATCTCCAAATTCTGTAAGNCGGCGTAAACCATCGGTAGCCAATTCAATTTGCTCATCGTATGTACCAAAGCTCCGAGCATTTACACGAATGGAATGGCAGCCCAAATATTGAGCAGCTTCCNCCCATTTATAATGATTTTCAATNGCTTGTGTTCTTTTATTTGAATCTGGATCACCAAGGTTCCCTTCATTATCACACATGATCAGAAGGCTTTTTACCCCNAGATCATNTGCCCTTGTTTTCATTTCTTTGAGATAACTGACATTTTTTGCTTTATCGAAGAAAAAAGAATTCACGTATTCAACCGCTGAAATTCCGAANTCATTTTTTGCAATTGAATAAAAATCAAGATGATCTATATCTCCACTTTGCAGNGAGCGGTGTAATGACCATTCAGCNAGTGATATTTTGAAGGTTTCAGAAGTGNNGCAACNTGNAATAATAGAGCTGCCGATTCCAGTAAGCGTAAGCCCTCCAGTAATTGCAGCAGATTGTTTAATAAAATCTCGACGTTTCATTTTATAGTCTACGAATTCGAATGTTCTTATACCATATCACTCCATGATCTCCTTGGAGGCCAATATGACCTTCGGACGCTTTTGCGAATTGAGGCATTGTACTGAATTTACTTTTGGCCACTAGATCCCACATCATATCGCTGCCATAAACATATTCAACGATCTTTGTCCCATTTAACCAATGCTCTACGTGGTTATCCTTTACTTTGATTTTCACCTGATTAAATGAACCAACCGGCTTGACAACAATGGCAGATGGAGCTATCATGGCATAAAGTGAACCAGCAGAAGTGAGTGTATTTTCTCCATCTGTATGTTTTTCATCATCCAATACCTGCATCTCTGGTGCTGACTGCCAAATATAATCTCCTTCTTCAGTTGCAAAATAAAAAATACCGCTGTTCCCTCCTTCGGGTACTTTCCATTCCAATTCCAACTCAAAATTTTTATAAACTTCCTCACTAATCAAGTCCACACCATGGCCGGGTATGGTTTTTAATGTTCCATCAACAACTTCCCATGAATCGGGGAATCCCGATTGTTTATATCCCCGGAGGCCTTTAACAATTTTTCCATCAAAAAGGACAGTCCATTCTGCATTAGATGAACAACCGATCATAATGAATGTTGTTAAGAATAGACTAATCTTTTTCATAGACTAACTTTTCGGNTTCCATTCACCTCGCGCTACAGCAGGTATAAAAGTGTCAATATCTGAATTGGGAAGTTTTATCGTTTTTTCTTGTTCTGCACTCATGTAGGCAGCCATAAGAAGTCGTGTAACTTCTAACCCATCGTCAAAATTCTCTTCGGGTCGGTTACCGTTTGCAAAGGATTGTACCATATGCCTGTTCTCAGCTGTATANCCATAGACTTCTGCTTCATTACTAANCACGGGCATACCGCCGGATTCTGCATTCTGTTTTTCAACAAGGTCTTCTCCTTCTGAACCAGCTACTTTACGACTAAAAAATACTTTTAAATCCGGGTCCAGTGTATTGACAAACATGGAATATTCCGGCCCAAACAGTTCCAGACTTAGACGCAATCCTTCACCTACAAAGCACCAGGATGTGGTGGTTTCAACGATCANTTTATTTTTATCTTCATCTAGATATTCAATTAAGGAACGGGCAAANTCTTCTGATGGTCGTTTTGAATAATCTGTTTCTCCATTACTGTTATCAGATAGGATTTTTACATATTCGGGACGCTGCCATTTTAGACAATCGGTATGCGCACTGATACTGATTGGTGTGATGGAATCGCGAGGTTTGCCTGGCTCTGTTAACATAAAACGCGCTTCCTCAACAGAATGGCACATCATATCATTCAAAACCCCACCACCTTGTAGGGCCCCTTCCCAAAACCATGGCATATGAGGACCGCTATGCTCTTCAGCAGCCCGGGCTAAATAAGGACGGCCAGTAGTTGCTGCGCCTCTAGCCCAAACAATCTCTTTGCCGCGGGTGATCGAAGGGGAAAAAACCTGATTTTCTAAATAACCATCCAAAAGGTTTACGCTTTTTGTTAGTTCTAAAACTTTTTTTGCTTCTGCAACATTTCGACCTAAGGGTTTTTCACAGGTTACCCCGATTAATTCACCTTTTCCGGATGAAATGGCATTGGCAATTTCTTCAAATGTCTCGACTCTTGCGAAGTTGGGAGAACACACCCATAAAGCATGGATATTAGAATCGGCAATCATGTCAGTAATAGAATNATAAGCTTTGGCGTTACTGCCTACACCAACGGTTCGCGCTAAGGCAGCCGATTCTTCAGCCGATGCTTTTGTGCGAGACATTACACCCACCACATCTGCATCTCGTACTCCAACTAAAGATTGAATATGAAAGCGGGTGATAAAACCACCGCCTATGAAACCGATACCTAAGCGACTTTTAATCACGCTTTTTCGGTTTCATCTTTGAATAGTGAGAAAAAGAATAATGCTGTAACCAGTCCAATACCAGCAAGGGTATACCAAAAAGTAGCATAATCAAAGATGCCAGCTGTGGTATTGATTTCTTGAAGTTTTCCAGATAGCCATCCTCCTATTACGGGGCCACCACCTAAAATGATTATACCAAAAACTGTTTGGGCCGAATGGCGTACATCCTCATCAGCAATTTTATCAACGTAAATATATCCAGCTGCAAAAAAGAAGGCATAGCAAAAACCATGAAGTGCCTGNCTTAAAACCATAATCCAGGCAGGAAAAACAGTGGTNCCGAAAATGGCATAGCGAGCGAAATATGCAAAGACTCCAATAGCGATCACTTTTCTAAANCCCAACCGCTTCAAGAAAAAGCCCAGATAAGCCATTGTTGCTATTTCAGCAAACTGGCCAATGGTCATAGCCGGACCAATCGCACTATCTTTTATTCCAATGGCAGAAAGGAAAGGCCCAGTTTGAAGGAAATANATTTGATGAATGATGCTAACAGCTAAACTTGCAAGGACCAGAATTGTAAATGATTTATAGTTAAATAATGCAAAAGCTTTTTTGAATGCTAGTTTTTCCACTGCATCGGCTTTTGGTGGTGTATGGGGAAGCATGAAGCAAAAGACACCATATGAAATGGAAATCATCGCGGAAAATTTTAAAGCATCTGCCAAACGAGCGGTTACATTGGGTACTTCTGGGCCAGAAATAAATGGTGGCATAAGCTGAAATGATAGATCCTGTTGGAGCCAGATCATAGGGAAGACCCAACTGGCAGCAATCCATCCAATAGTTCCCCAAACCCTGATTTTAGGGAAGTTATTCACTTTATCGTCAATATGGGAAAATGCCACAGAATTAGACAAGGCCAAGGTGGGCATGTATAGTATACTATATATTATGGATAGATAGAGCCATGACGTATAGTCGGTCTGAGAGGAAGTATACCATTTAACAAATCCACCTGTTATGACAAGAAAGGCTAAAATCCGTTCAGTGCTGAAATAACGGTCAGCAAATTGTCCAGCGATAAAAGGAGCCGCCACGGCACCA
The DNA here is from genome assembly GCA_002716525.1 of Fidelibacterota bacterium. Taxonomy (GTDB): domain Bacteria; phylum Fidelibacterota; class Marinisomatia; order Marinisomatales; family TCS55; genus TCS55. The sequence goes on from PBBH01000001.1 coordinate 8,309, forward strand.
ATGGAACCAGCCAACCCCAAGATCATTCCGATTTCTGCACCACTAAAACCCAGCCCACCCTCNGCAACACTGGCCGAGAGATAGCGGGCAGTTACGGGTAGCCAGGCACCCCACAATGCGTACTGGAGGAACATCATGCCCCCCAATCGGAAGTTTTTTGTCATTAGATAGCGCCTGCTGTGATTATATCAACTTACGGTTCACTGGATCCCATTCGATCCTACGACCTTGAAGATAAGACTCAGTCGCCATATGACAAGCCACAGCTTCGTGGAAGGCCACCTCAATATTACATTTGGGCTGTGAACCATCACGAATTGAATCTAGCCAATCTTTAATGTGCAGGTGAGTTGGATCCACTCGTTTGCCTTCGCGATAGGTGTACAATAATCCTTTATTCGCAAAATATCGTGACGTGGCAGATGTGACCCCATCGATCTGTTTTGACCCNGGAGAATANGTATAGATCGGGTATCTTGTATTAATAATACCGCTATTCAAACGATCTTTATATTGAGTAGACTCTGAGTCGGCCGTAACGATGAAACCATGAACGGATCCGCCACCACTTTGTCCACCCATCTGCATGGATGCATCATGGCCCATAATTCGATTTCCGCGTGGATTATTGCTGGATAGCGTGGCACTATAAAGCAAAGTCAGATCCTTATCCGGATATTCAAAAGTAGCGTTCCATACATCAGGGACATCTCTGCCATCTTTGTAAAAATAGATTCCTCCAGTGGAAGAAGCATATTTTGGAATACCAATTTCCATCATTTGGTTGATAGCGTCAAAGTCATGGGATAGTAGATCACCGGACAAACCCGTGCCATAGTCAAACCAACATCGCCATCTAAAGAATCGTTTTAAAGCTTCTTCGCCAAATGGAACCTTGTTTGGAGAAGGTTCCTGGAANGTGTCCCAATCAATTGTTTTTTTATTCCCTTTTGGATGGATACCCCATACCCATGCGCCCCAAGGGGAATTTCGGTTGGTGGCAATTTCTACCAAGTTGATCGGTCCAAGAAGCCCTTGGTCTATAATCTGTTTAGCTTTTTCATTTGCTTCTACTTGGCGGTTTTGGTGCCCAAGCTGGAAGGTGATTCCTGTTTTTTTCACTGTATCATAAAGATCGATTGCCTCATCAAATGTACGGGTCAACCCTTTTTCACAGTAAACATGTTTCCCTGCTTTTGCAGCATCAATTGCAATTCGGGAATGCCAATGATCCGGTGTTGCGACTACGACGGCATCAATATTGTCATTAGCCAACAATTCGGTATAGTGGCGATACCTGGTTACTGTTGCTTGCGGNTTNCCTCCTGGGCGGACTTCATTCTGGGATGCATTCATCGCCAGTTCTGCATTTACATCAAATAGATCACAGACACCAACAAGAGAGCAATTCAAATCTTCCTGGCTCATGAATGTTGCAAATTGTTTATCTAATTTATTTTTCCTGGCATTTTCTGATACCGTATCCGTCCAACCCTTGGTGGCAAAACCTGCGCCACGAATAAGGTGCGATCCACGGCCACCATAACCAATGATACCAATATTCAAGTGCCTACTATCTGAAAGGCCTTTAACAACCGCCGGCGCCGATTTTTCTTGAACCAAATTGGAAAGGATGTTTGATTTCTTTAATGTATCTCTACGTATCTTTTGCCAAAGATTAACAATAAACAGACCAAGCACTGGTACAGTGGCAAGCCCTTTTAACAATTCCCGACGTTCCATATCATTNTTTTGCTGGTTGCTATTTTCACTCATGCNATGTTTCCTCTAATTTGATTCTGATTTGGTTAACAATCGATCCAGACCAATTANATGGCCTGTGGGAAACGTATACATTACCCATAGCGCACAGGCNTCAATTAAATTTTTATTTACAATAATATAACTGCCTTCTCCTGGTCTGGAATATTCTAACCCTAGAAAGGGAGGCGCAAAAAGAAAATATAGTATTACAAANCCCATTCCCACTAAAGCAGAATAACGGCTAAATAAACCTAACAGGAGTGATGCGCCAACCAAAGTCAAGGCCCACATATTTACGAAATCGGAAATACCCAATAAATTAGGGTTAGATACAATACTTTTGGCTAATCCTGAAAATATCCATTTTGAATCCAATAGGTAAGCAGCAGATGACCAATATGGATTGATTATTTTTGAAATACCCTCGTACAAAAAATGCCAACCAATGAGAACACGTAAAGTAACGAGCCCATAAAGCTGGCATCTATTTGCTATGATCGATGAATCTAACTGCCTCATAACTTAAATCCTTCTTATGAATAGAATTGTTTTAAAATATAACTGCAAAGCATAAGGGCGAACTATTCTATAAAACAAGGCACAATTTGAATAGCGAGTCGACCGTTGTAGAACGGTTTGAAATGAAAGTATTTTCTTCTACTAAAAAAANNANAATAGGNTATCCTTGAGGAGGGATATATGAGAAAAACATGCATTTTATTTCTAATATTTTTTTCTGTATTGTTGAGTCAAAACTATCAAGTGGACTTTCCGCCAGAAGAATTCAAAAAACGATGGAAAGGTGTCTTTGATCAAATAGGGGACGATGCGGTGGCTATTGTTCAAGGGTTCCCGCTNTCCAATGGTTTTATCATGCCGCGCCAAACAAATGCATTCTATTATTTGAGCGGTATTGAAACACCGCATGCATATATCCTTTTGGATGGCCGGGATAAGAAGGTAGCCTTATATATGCCACCTCGCAATGCACGGTTGGAGCGAAGTGAGGGGCGAATTCTCAATGCTGATGATGGCAAATTNATTAAAAAATTGGTGGGTGTCGATGCAGTTCGATCTACAGATGAAATGCGGGAGAACTTTCCGCCCGATTTAAAAAGTGGTACCACANTCTNTACCATGTTTACACCAGCTGAAGGACAGGGCCAAAGTCGGTATGAGTTGGAAGTTGCAAATGCATCTATTGCAGCCGATGTCTGGGATGGCAGAATCAGCCGTGAAGGTCGCTTCGNTCAATTGCTTCGAACGCGGAATCGCCGTAATGTGGTAAAAGATTTGACTGCGATCATTGATAATCTGAGAAGTGTAAAAAGCCCTAGAGAGGTCGCATTGATACGCCGGGCTTCACAATTAGCAGGATTGGGCATGATCGAGGCGATCAAAAGTACGGAGCCAGGTGCTTGGGAATACCAGTTAGATGGCGTGGCCAGATATGTGTACTTGATCAATGGGGCACGACTGGAGGCTTATCGATCTATTACAGCATCTGGTACGGCTAATATTAGTAATGGACACTATTACCGAAATGATAGCCAATTGAAGAGTGGTGATATGGTTCTCATGGATTATGCACCTGACTTTCGTTATTATGTCAGCGATATTGGCCGTATGTGGCCGGTGAATGGTGTCTATGAACCGTGGCAGCGGGAATTACTCCAAATTATCCTTGAATATCGAAATGTTGTATTGGATATTATCCGGCCGGGAATCACAACGGATCAAATTTTGGAAGAAGCCCAAAAGAAAATGAAACCTATTATGAGACGATATAAATTCTCAAAAAATATTTATAAGAAAGCAGCAGAAAAAATGGTAAAAACCGGTGGTGGAGTACTTTCCCACCCAGTAGGATTGGCCGTTCATGATGATGGCCCCTACCGAAAAGGGCCATTAAAAGTTGGACATGTTTTTTCTGTGGATCCCCAAATGTGGGTACCTGAGGAAAATTTATACCTNCGCTATGAGGATACCGTNGTAGTAACTGAAAATGGNAATGAAAATTTCACGGATTTTTTACCTTCTGAATTAGATGATTTAGAAGCATTGGTGCNGGNAAAAGGAATGCTNCAATCTTTTCCGGAAGATTTGATGAAATGGAATTATTAATACTTGGAGTTATCTATGAAAAAAACTGTTAAAATATTCATTATTTTTTTTCTAACCATTACAACAGGGGCTGTTGGGGATGATGGTTACAAAATGCCTCCAAAGGCAATTAGAGATTTGGTGGATGCGCCTTTGACACCTGTAGTTTCCATATCTTCAGATAAAAAACACATTTTGATATTGGAACGGGCTAGTCTTCCATCCATTGAAGAATTATCCCAAACTGAATTACGACTAGCAGGGCTTCGCATTAACCCTAAGACAAATGGTAGAAGTCGAAGTAGTTATTACACCGGGATAGTAGTTCAGGAGATAAAATCTGGTAGACAAAAAATTATTAAAGGTCTGCCAAAAGATGGCCGTATTTCAAATGTGGGTTGGTCTCCGAATGGAAAACATATTGCTATGACGGTAATAAGGGGATCTCAGATTAATTTATATACAGTTGATATTAAAAGTAGCAAAGCAAAATTATTATTTAAGTCACCGCTGAATACTATTTATGGAACCCCATTTTATTGGTTATCCAACAGCAAAGGATTGGTCACAAAAACCATTATTAGTGGTAGGGGGGATCCGCCAAAGCTATCCTCAATGCCTAAAGGTCCCGTGGTTCAGGAAAATTTAGGGAAGAAAGCAGCAGTACGAACCTACCAAGATCTTTTAACCAATTCTTATGACGAAGCACTTTTTAAATATTATATGAATGCCCAAGTAGTTTATGTAAATCTGAAAGGCAAGACCAAAAAGATTGGTCAGCCGGGAATCATCCGTCGCAATGAACCATCACCAGATGGCAATTATATTTTATTGGAAACAATTCACCAGCCTTTTTCTTATTTGGTACCATTATATCGGTTTCCAATTTTAGTTGAAGTATTGGATATAGAAGGGAATCCAGTTCATACGCTTCGTGATATTCCCCTTGCTGAATCTATTCCAATTGGTAGGGATGCGGTGATTTCAGGTCCAAGGTCATTTGGTTGGAGAGCAGATTTGGGAGCTACGATTTATTATGTGGAAGCATTAGATGGTGGAGACCCAAATGTAATAATAGAACACAGAGATCAGGTATATACAATTGATCCACCATTTAACGTTAATCCGGAACCATTTGTTAAACTAAATCTTCGCTACAGTGGTATACAGTGGGGCAATCGCGAAATTGCGCTTGTTTCTGCAAGAAAATGGTCTATCCGACGAACCACAACCTGGTTAGTCAATCCATCGAATAAGAGTGCTGAAAAAATAATTGATCGTTCGTATGAAGATAGGTACGCGGATCCTGGCAGACCTATGACTGACCAAAATCAATATGGACGATCTGTGCTATTATTGGTTGGCAATGGGCATACAATATACATGTCAGGGAATGGGGCTTCCCCTGAAGGAGATTTACCATTTGTCGATGAATTCAGTCTGAAGACAAAAAAGACTGTACGACTGTGGCGGGCAGAAGCACCCTATTACGAAACACCAATCAGTATTTTTGATCCAATTAAAAAGGTAGTTCTCACTAGACGGGAATCNAAAGATGAAATACCCAATTATTATTTNCGCAGTTTAATTGATGGTTCAGTCAGTTCTGTTACNNANTTTAAACATCCNTANCCNCAAATGANGGGNNTTTANAAAGAAATGCTCACNTATAAACGTGNNGATGGTATAGATCTTTCTGCAACACTTTATCTNCCGCCNGGTCGCAAACCNGGNGATGGACCACTACCNTTNCTNGTTTGGGCTTATCCAAGGGAGTTTAAAACATCAAAAGCAGCATCCCANGTAGTTGGATCTCCNCATCGATTTTCACGNATNAGNCCAACATCNNCTTTAATAATGCTTGCTTATGGTTATGCGGTNCTTTCTGGNGCTACAATGCCGATTATAGGTGAAGGNGATTCTCAACCNAATGATGCATATGTTAAACAATTGGTTGGNAGNGCGCAAGCCGCAGTAGATATCATGATTGAACGNGGTATTACAACAAAAGATCAAATTGCGATAGGTGGGCATTCTTACGGTGCTTTCATGACTGCCAACCTATTGGCNCATTCCGATATTTTTNAAGCAGGAATTGCAAGAAGTGGNGCCTATAACCGCAGTCTTACGCCATTTGGATTTCAATCTGAAGAGAGAACNTTTTGGGAAGCACCAGAGATTTATTTTGCTATGTCGCCTTTTATGCATGCACAAAAAGTTAATGAACCAATTTTACTTATTCATGGAGAGGCCGATAACAATTCAGGTACTTTTCCAGTGCAGAGTAAACGATTTTACCATGCTTTAAAAGGCCATGGAGCAACGGCCAAACTGGTTATGCTTCCCCATGAAAGTCANGGATACCGTGCTAGGGAATCCGTTATGCATATGCTTTGGGAAACTGCCAACTGGCTTGATACCTATGTAAAGAAAGATGTAAAGGAATAAACTAATGTCTAAAAAAGATATGTCTTTTGACACAAAACTTATCCATGCAGGTGAACCGGATCCTCGAATTGAAGGGGCTGTTAGTGTTCCTATTTTTCAAAGTTCCACTTTTGAATATGCCGGACAAACAGACTATGATTCATTACGCTATATTCGCCTGAACAATACGCCCAACCATATTGCCTTGCATAAAAAATTGGCTGCTTTAGAAGGGGCCGAAGCAGCTTTGGTAACATCCAGCGGGATGAGTGCCATCACAACTGCACTGCTTACCTATTTNCAATCTGGCGACCATTTATTGGCCCAGAGCACACTTTATGGTGGTACTGCAGATTANNTTAAACATGATTTACCACAATATGGCATTGAAGTTGATTTCTTTGATGCTATGATTCCAGATGATTGGGAATCTAAAGTGAAGTCCAATACCAAGGTTGTTTATGTGGAAACAATTACTAATCCACTGATGTCTGTCCCAGAATTGGGAGCTATCATTGAGTTGGGGAAAAAGCACAAATTGATTTCCATGATCGATAATACATTTGCCAGCCCGGCATTGTATTGTCCTATCATGCAGGGATTCGATATTTCACTTCATTCAGCAACAAAATATTTAAACGGCCATACAGATATTGTTGCTGGCGTGGTTATCGGCAGTGAGAATAACATTTCNAAGGTACGATCCAAGTTGAATCATTTAGGTGGGTCTCTAGATCCAAATGCCTGTTTTTTACTTCATAGAGGAATAAAAACTTTATCATTAAGAATGAACCGACAATGTCAAAATGCTATGGCNATCGCGCGATTTCTTGAAAGTCATCCAAAAGTGAAACAAGTGAATTATCCAGGGCTTGAATCTANTCCCAGCCATAACCGGGCAAAGGAATATCTTTGTGGTTTTAGTGCTATGATAAGTTTTGAATTAACNGGGGATGTCTCTGCGGCAGATGCATTCATAGGTAGNTTGGAATATCCNATTTGNACAGCTAGCTTGGGNGGAGTAGAATCATTGGTNACACGTCCGGTTCAAACATCTCATTCACTGTTAAGTGCGGAAGAATTAGTAGAAGCAGGNATATCAGATACACTCATTCGATACTCGGTAGGGATTGAATCAGCTGATGATCTTATTNCAGATCTAAAACNAGCTTTAGATTGATAATTTTTGTTTTGATTATACAGACATGTATTTAAAATAATTATAGTANAGCAGTTGGCTTATTCATCATTTCAAACGCAGGATAAACTATGAAAAAACTATTATCAATNTTTTTGGCAGTTACATTTTTTGCCGGTTGCACGAAATATGATACCATTATACGTAATGGAAATATTTATGATGGAACTGGGGGGAAACCTTATCCGGCTGACTTGGCTATACAAGGAGACAAAATTGNNAAAATAGCGCCGAACATACCNGAACNNGGTAAAGAAGAAATTGATGCCANCAACATGGCTGTTTCTCCNGGATTTATTAACATGCTNAGTTGGGCGACAACCTCATTAATCGCTGATNGTCGTTCTCTCAGNGATATNAAACAAGGTGTTACCCTGGAAGTATTTGGAGAAGGTGGATCCATGGGGCCGCTGAATAAACAGATGAAGGAAGATGAAAAAGCGAGTATGGGNGAATTCAAGTATGATATTGACTGGACCACATTAGGAGAATATCTAGAATCTCTCGAGCGACGTGGTATATCTACCAATGTTGCTTCATTTATTGGTGCCACNACGCTAAGAATTCATGAAATCGGGTATGAAGATCGTCCACCAACAGATCNAGAAATGGAAAATATGCGCAATCTTGTGCGTCANGCTATGGANGAAGGTGCACTTGGNATCGGCTCNTCACTNATATATGCTCCCGCCTTTTATTCTTCCACAGAAGAATTGATTGAATTNTGTAAAATNGCTTCAGATTATAATGGTATGTATATATCTCATTTGCGTAGTGAGAGCAATCAATTTTTGGAAGCACTGGAAGAATTAATCACCATTTCGGAAAAGGCTGGAATCCGTGCTGAAGTTTACCATTTGAAGGCTGGTGGAGTAAAAAATCATTATAAAATGGATCAGGCAATTGCTAGGATTGATGCTGCCCGCAAGAGAGGATTAGATATCTCTACTGATATGTATACCTACATCGCCGGCGCCACAGGTTTGGATGCACANATGCCTCCCTGGGTTCAAGAAGGAGGTTATAATAAATGGGTGGAACGGTTAAAGGATCCTGATATTCGTGCACAAGTCAAGCAGGAAATGACCATTGATACAGATGAATGGGAAAACCTGGGCTATCTTGCTGGCCCAGATGGTGTGTTGTTTGCTGGGTTTAAAAATTCTGACTTGCGACAATATATTGGTAAAACACTAAAAGAAGTAGCTGATGAACTTGGAAAACACTATGCTGACGTAGCTATGGATTTTGTGATTCAGGATGGCAGTCGCGTGGACGTTGTATATTTTCTTATGTCTGAGGAAAATGTAAAAAAACAGATTCAATTACCTTATATAAGTTTCGGTTCAGATGCAGGGTCTTTGGCCCCAGAAGGGGATTTTTTAAAATACAACCCTCATCCTAGGGCTTATGGAAATTTCGCCCGGTTGCTTGGGAAATATGTTCGGGAAGAAAAACTGATTCCATTGGAAGAAGCGGTATATAAATTATCCGGACTTTCTGCAGATAAACTAAAAATCAAGGATCGCGGGTATTTAAAAAAAGGGAACTTCGCTGATGTAGTCATTTTTGATCCTGAAACCATACAGGACCACGCTACCTTTTCCAATCCTCATCAATTAGCAACTGGAGTTCTTCATGTTTTTGTAAACGGCATGCAAGTATTGAAAGATGGTGAACATACCGGTAAAACTCCTGGCCGCGTGGTGCGTGGGCCCGGTTATAAAAAATAATACCTGATGAAAATTGTATCTGCAAAGTTCTGGTCAGAAGACCTTGAGCTTACGCGTCCTTACAGCATTGCCTATGAAACAATTGAAGCCGTTGAAAATATATTTGTTTATATAGTTTTAGAAAATGGAACATGGGGCATTGGTTCAGGGAGTCCAGCTGAATTTATAACTGGAGAAAATGTTGCCATGAGCCGCGGAGTTTTGCAAGATCACTTGGACACATTGGTAATCAATAAAGATATTGCGTCTTACAAAAATATTTGCCAGTCGATGTCTCGTAAATTGAAATCAACACCTGCAGCCAGAGCCGCAATTGATATTGCACTACACGATGCCTGGTCTAGATTTAATGAAAAACCGCTGGTGGAAATCCTAGGTAGATCACATCAATCTTTTCTTACCTCAATCACAATCGGAATCAAATCGATACAGGAAACGTTGAGTGAAGCAATTGAATATGTAAATAGGGGGTTCCGTATACTGAAAGTAAAAACGGGAGCATCAGTGATAGAAGACATTGAACTGATTCGGAAGCTGCGTGAGGCAGTTGGAAATAATATTTTAGTCCGGGTTGATGCAAACCAGGGCTATACATCTGAAAATTTGGTACAGTTTGCTAAAGGTACAGCTACCGAAAATGTTGAATTTATCGAACAGCCTTTACCGAATGATAAAGATAGTGATATGATGCAAGTTTCTGAAGAGATTCGTATTCAATGTGCTGCAGATGAAAGTTTGCACCACCCTGATGATGCAGAAAATCTAGCCGCCGAACCCCATTTATTTGGAATATATAATATTAAACTGATGAAAAGTGGTGGTATATGTCCAGCTTTGGAAATTGCCAATACAGCACATCGTTCTGGAATCGATCTTATGTGGGGATGTATGGATGAGAGTAGGATCAGTATTTCCGCAGCATTACATGCTGCTCTGGCTTGCCCAGCTACAACATATCTTGATTTGGATGGTAGCCTGGATCTTGCAAGGGATCTTGTCACTGGGGGTTTTGTTCTTACAGATGGGTATTTATCTGTATCAGATGCACATGGGCTTGGTGTAAAACTGATTGAAAAAGTGACAGTTTGAAATGGATAAAGCGATTGTATTCACCCATAACTTACTGGCAGAAAATTTTGCCAAAACTTGTCACGGATTACTACGGGGCACAGAGCGCTTCGAAATTTTAAGTGTAATAGATGCTGCCCACGAAGGCAAGGATGCAGGTACAATTCTTAATGGAAGCCCATTGGGTATACCGGTGTATAGTTCCATAGCCCAGTTTTTTAAACATTCAAATGAAAGACCTGAATTTTGCATTGTAGGTGTGGCCTTTCCCGGAGGTGTACTACCGGAAGATTGCCGCAAAGAGTTGTTAGCCGCCATGGATCACGGTCTTTCCATTATCTGTGGTTTGCACCATTACTTAAGTGAAGATCCTGAATTTCAAAGTTCCGCAAAAAATAATAAAGTAAAACTAATTGATATCCGCAAACCAAGACCAGTACCAGAACTGCATTTTTGGACAGGGGAAATTCTTGAGGTAACAACGCCGGTCATCGCCATATTGGGATCTGATTGTGCCGTAGGTAAACGTACAACTGCTCGGTTTATTATGGAAGTCTGCCGGAGTAGAGGGATAAAAACAGAAATGATTTATACCGGGCAGACAGGCTGGATGCAGGGCTACAGCCATGGTTTTATCTTTGATGCTACACCAAATGATTTTGTAAGTGGTGAAATTGAACGGGTGATCCTTGAATGTGTGGATGTGTCCAAACCAGACCTGATACTGCTGGAAGGTCAGTCCTCTTTGCGGAATCCATCTGGACCATGCGGGTCAGAATTTCTTTTATCTGGGAATGCCAAAGGTGCAGTGCTAGTACATCCGCCAGGCCGAAAATATTTTGTAGATATGGAAGAATTAGGTTTACAAATCCCTGAAATAGAAGATGAAATAGAATTGATTCAAAACTATGGGTCAAAAGTAATTGGCGTTGGACTGAATGAGGAAGGTTGCGATATGGGTCAGTTACGGTCAGTTCAGCGGACCATATCAAAAAAAATGAATATCCCGGTTGTTCTTCCATTGACGGATGGGGTCAATAAAATTGTAGATGGAATTCAAACCTTCATGAACCAATGAATAATCTTTTCTTTCAGAAATATTTATTACCCGGGTTCATTTTTCAATCTCTTATTATTGGTGGCGGGTATGGTACAGGTCGGGAGTTGGTGGAATTCTTTTTAACTGCTGGACCTTTAGCTGGGTTAGTCAATATGGCCGTGGCCACAATTATCTGGAGCGTCGTATTAGCAATTTGTTTTGAGTTTGCACGTATGGGTCGTTGCTATGAATATAGATCTTTTGTGAAAGGGTTACTTGGTAGATGGTGGATCAGTTATGAGGTGCTTTATTTAATCGGATTGGTGCTGGTAGTATCTGTAATGGGTTCTGCTTCTGGAGAGATTTTTTTTGAGATGTTTGAAGCACCAGCCCTTGTAGGTATTGTTATGATGATGGGATTGGTTGGATTAATTGTATTTTTTGGAACAAAATTGATTGAGAAGGTTCTTTCATTTTGGTCCTTCCTACTTTACGGTGCATTTCTTGTCATGTTTGTCGCAGTATTTACAATGTTTTATGATACCATAGGAAACAGTTTTAAAATGCAACCGGTAGGGTCCAATTGGGCCTTAGGCGGTATCAAATATGCAGCCTATAATATAGGTTTGGCGCCTGCAATATTGTTTTGTGTCCGTCATATTGAAACCCGTCGTGAAGCATATATTTCTGGAGTTGTAGCAGGTGTCATTGCTATGATTCCTGCCCTTTTGATGTTTCTAGCCATGTTAAGTCAATACCCCGATATTATTCCAGCTTCTGTTCCCGTAAATCTTATACTGGATAAAATTGGATGGGGTAATTTTAAATTCTTATTTCAGATTGTTTTATTTGGGACATTTATTGAAACAGGAGTAGGTTTAATCCATGGATTTAATGAACGTGTTGTTGCCGTTTACCCGAAACTGACAAACCAGTGGCGCTTAGCGATTGGCATATTGATTCTGACTATTTCTATATTTGTAGCCAACGCTGTGGGTCTAGTAGGATTGATTGCACAGGGATACGGGGCACTGACATGGGGTTACTGGGTTCTTTTTGTTATTCCTGTATTAACCTTTGGAGTCAGAGCAATTCTAAAAAATGAATGACTTAATAAACAATTTAAACGGTTTTGTTGCTGAAAATTTCCCTGTTGATAAAGTAACCTCTTTTTTGACGGATTACGATTTGAAACCAGAGGTAATTGAAAAGTACTGCTTTTTTAAGGATGACAAATATTCTCGAAATTTGATATATAAAGATGAAAATTTTGAGTTATTAATCGTTTGCTGGAACTCGGGTCAAAAAGCACCCATTCATGGGCATGAAGGTGAGAAATGTTGGATGAAAGTCGAAAAAGGTTCCCTTCAGATTTGTAACTATCAATTGAAATCAATGAATCCACTTTCTGTTACTATGACTGATCGTATTGATGGTATGGCAGGGGTTTTGGATGGCCCAGCGGATATTCATTCCGTTGAAAATATACAAGATGAACCAGCAATCAGTCTCCACTTATACACCAAACCTTTTGAAGAATGTGATATTTACTGTATAGATAAAGGTACCATTGAAAGAATGCCCCTGGTATACGATAGTATGTATATGGAGCTATGTTAAATTAGGTATTAATTGCTTTGTTGTATCTTCGATAAATAAACAATATGATAATTCCAGCCAAATTAGGAAACCATACTTCCGGTCTAGACCACGATATGCCATCGAATGAAAAGTCGCTGAGAGGCCAAACAATTTTGGTAGGGAAAAATTCCTTTGGGTGAAATGGAAAATCCAATAAGATATGGAAAGGCCAACCCAGCATAGCAAAGGCAATATCTTTACGATAGTGATTCACAATTCCTATGCACAGGAAAGCGCTAATGAAACTATGTGAAATATCATAGTTAATAAATAACCACCAGGGAATCGTATCAATCGGTGGTGGTCCACTTCCAAGTTTAAAATCACCCCCTAATATTCGAATCAATATCAGTATTCCAAAAGAAACAAGGTCAGGCATGGCACCAAAAAATAGAGCAGTCCATGGCCTACCGCGGTATCCAAATAATCCTCTGCTCCATAGGGAGTGGCTAAAAGTATCCATTAGGCTATATTGTATCGAGACGCATTGCAATGTGTCTTTACATTAATTCATTCAAGTTTTGATATAAATCCAAAGATTCTGGATTTGCTAAAGCATCTTTGTTCGCTACTGAATGTCCGTGCATTATTTTTTTCACAGCGATTTCTACTTTTTTTCCATTAATTGTATAGGGTATATCCTTTGTCTCCAGTACAATGGCCGGTACATGGCGGGGTGAACAGTTGTTTCGAATAGATTGTTTTATTTGCTTAATTAGATTTTCAGTAAAGATATTTTTTTTATTTAGTTTAATGAATAGGATGACCCTTTCATCGTCTTTCCATTTTTGCCCTACAACCAAACTGTCTTCCACCTCATCAAATGTATCGACCACACGATAAATCTCGGCTGTGCCAATGCGCACACCTCCAGGATTTAAAGTGGAATCGCTGCGGCCAAAAATCTGCACTCCGCCATGATCATTGATTTCTATATAATCTCCATGATACCAGATTCCAGGGGAAACATCAAAATAGGCCTGATGATATTTTTCACCATTTGGGTCATTCCAAAAATGAATAGGCATGGATGGGAAGGCTTTTCGGCAAACGAGTTCACCTTTTTCATTTTGGATTGAGTTCCCTTCCGGATTATAGGCAGCTACGTCCATTCCCAAAGAAATAGATTGGAGTTCGCCTCGATAGACCGGTAAAGTTGGATTTCCTCCAGCAAAACATGAAATGATGTCTGTTCCACCAGAAATAGAAGCTAGCTGCACCTGTTTTTTAATGTGATTATATACATAATCAAAACTTTCCTCAACTAGAGGGGACCCTGTAGAAAAAATAGTTCGCATTGACTCTAAGGAGTGTGTCTTTATAGGGTTTAATTCTTTCTGTTTGCAGGCGTCTATGTATTTTGCGCTAGTGCCAAAATGGGTAATTCCCAGTTCATCAACCATATCCCACATGGCATTTGCATTTGGTTCAAAGGGTGATCCATCATAAAGTACTATTGCTGCCCCAATAGCAAGATTGCTTACAAGCCAATTCCACATCATCCAACCGCAAGTGGTAAAATAAAAAATGGTATCGTCTTGGTAAATATTGCCGTGGAGACGTAATTCTTTTAAGTGTTGGATTAAGGTTCCGCCTGCGCCATGGACGATTGATTTTGGCAATCCTGTTGTTCCACTTGAATACATGATATATAAAGGGTGCTGAAAGGGAAGTTGTTCAAATTGCAATGGAGATGGATTAGAATCCACAAAATTATCCCAAAGTATCCCATTTTTTACTGATGATATATCAGGGTTGCTTTTTGTATAAGGTGCAACTACTACACGATCCACGGAGGGAAGTTGATTAAGAATACTGTTTAGCTTTTCAAGTGAATCAAATTTTTTCCCATTGTAGTAATAACCGTTTGCAGCAAAAAGTACCTTTGGTTCGATCTGGGTAAATCGATCTAAAACGCCTTTTATACCAAAATCAGGTGAAGAGGATGACCAAATTGCACCAATGGAAGCAGTCGCTAGCATAGCGATTATCGTTTCGGGCATGTTTGGCATGAACCCCGCTACACGGTCACCTTGTTGAATACCTATTTTTCTAAGGGCGGAAGAAAGCTTTTCAACTTCATCAAATAATTCGTTATAGGATAGGGTTCGAACCGCTTGACCTTCACCTTTAAAATGGATTGCCGGTTTTTCAGAACGAATTCTGAGAAGATTCTCAGCAAAGTTCATTTTTACTCCCTCAAACCATTGAGCGCCAGGCATTTTTGAATCATCATCTACGACTTGTGTGTAATCACCAGAGAATTCAAGGGCCATAAATCCCCATACCGCTTTCCAAAAATCTGAAATATTGGATATAGACCAATCATAGAGGTCAAAATAATCTTTCAGATTGATATTGAACCGGGAATTGACCTGATTACGAAAGGCTTCCATTTGGGAAGTATTAACTTGGTCTTGGGTTGGTGTCCAAAGTATAGGATTCATATTATTGTAAACATTTGAAGGAGAGATTTTATTCAGATTTAATATTTAAGGGATACATAATAAAAAAGCCCCCGTGTCGTATACTCAAACGGGGGCTTTTTTATTATTAGAATTGACCTTTATTTTTCTTTACTCATTTCAGATGGTATAATCATTACGGCAGGGACAGCAGCATCACTGACCATATTATTGAATTGAAAGAGGTCCTCTGTAAGCACTTTGTCCATTTTTTTATAATGGGTCTGTGCCTGTGATACAAGCTCTTCTAATACGCTATAGGATTGAGCTGTAGGCCTGGCATCAACGCTGGAAACCACTCCAACCAAAGCTGCAATTTTGTTGTCCAGTTTGATAGGATAGTTTAACGGATCTTGGCCACTTTTTGACTTAACCTGGATTAACTCCTCTTCGATTGCAGAGAGTTTTTTGGTTAGTTCTTTCCCCGCTGTAAGAAGCTCATCATTTTTGAACCCTGATTTATCCATTAAGCTGGTCAACGTATTAATTTGCTTTTTAATGCTGCGCATGGTCANGATTTTTTCATTGATTTCTGTTGTTCGATCACGAATGTCCATNAGCAAATTAAACTGAGCTCGAAAATCTGCTTGNGTGGTGTTTATCCGGGGATCTTTTACAATGGAAAAAGATTCTGTCTTAACATTACCATTTAGAGTCAATCTAACTTTGTATTCACCGGGGACTGCTTTCGGGCCAATATGGGAGCCTCCCCACATTACAGCGTTAGGAACCTTTTTGGCATCCGGATAGCGCATATCCCATACGAAGCGATTCATTCCTTCCTTCGTTTCAGCCACGGGTCCAGGATTCTTTTTATCCTTCTTGTTGGTGTAAGTTTTGATAACATCACCATCCGATTCCATGTATTCTAAAGTGAATTCATCCTCCGCGTTTAGTTCTTCATCCAAATAATAGAATGTCATTACTCCATTCGGAGGATTTTTCCCTGACGTTGGACTTGGGCCACCCCAGCCGCCGCCGCCTGGCAGACGGTAAGTATTGCGGGGTATATACAAATGTGTTTTAGATTTTGCGATTTGGTCTGATAATTGATGCAAGGGTGTCAAGTCATCCAAAACCCAAAATGAACGTCCTTGCGTAGCAACAACAAGATCATTTTCTTTCACTACCAAGTCAGTTACAGGAACAATGGGTAAATTTAGCTGAAATGACTGCCAGTTTTTGCCATCATCAAATGATATATATATTCCCGTTTCTGTTCCCGCATAGAGATAACCTTTTTTCCCAGTATCCTCACGAACAACTCTTGTAAAGGCACCATCTGGTATTCCTTTTGTAATAAGTTTCCATGTTTTTCCATAGTTGCTAGTTTTGTAGAGATAGGGTTTAAAATCATCCAACTTATAGCGGGTGACAGCCATATATGCAGTTGCTGCATCATGAGGTGATTGATCAATGCTATTGACCATTCCAAATTCTGGCAACATGCTCGGCGTGACATCCTCCCAGGTTTTTCCACCATCTCTGGTTAAGTGAACACGGCCATCATCTGAACCTACCCAGATTACACCTTTTTCATGCTGAGAAGGAGTAATCACAAAAATGGTACAATAATATTCTACTCCAGTGTCATCTTTTGTAATTGGGCCTCCAGACTCATCCTGCATTGATAGTGTNTTAGTANTCAAATCNGGNCTAATNANTTCCCAGGATTGACCNTCGTTGGTNGTTTTATGNAGGTGTTGTGANCCTACATATAATGTATTTGGATCATGGGGATCAAATTCGATGGGAAAATTCCATTGGAAACGGTANTTCATATCCTTTACNCCGTGCCCCATTGGATTATCAGGATAAACCGTGATGTTTNGTCGCTCTCCTGTTANATGATTATAACGNGTTAAAAATCCACTGTAAGANCCNGCATAAACGATATTNGGATTCTCAGGATGGGGAGCNACGTGNGCACTTTCACCNCCACCTACAGGATAGTAATCNCGTTCNGNGATNCCNCCAGAAGTAGTTCGTGATGCAATNGAAACTGTGCTGTTATCNTGCTGACCANCGTANACGCGATANGGNAATTGATTATCAACATCNNCACGATANAACTGNGNAGTTGGTTGGTTATGATAAGTGCTCCAGGTTGCGCCTGCATCAAAAGAAACCTGNCCNCCACCATCNTCCGCNATAATTAGATGNTGTGAATCTTGAGGATCAATCCAAAGATCATGATGNTCTCCNTGTGGTGTNCGTATNGAATTNAATGTTTTTCCACCATCCTTGGAACGCCAAAATCNGACATTTANAACATACACNAAATCTTCNTTNTCNGTNTCAGCATAAACGCGGGAATAATACCATGCCCNTTGNCGCAANTTATTATCAGAACTTGTTTTTATCCATGTTTCCCCAGCGTCNTCTGACCGGAATAATCCNCCNTCNCGATTTTCAATAATGGCCCAAACNCGATCAGAATTNANNGGAGANACNGTGANNCCAATGATNCCAACNATNCCNTCAGGNAANCCNTTNTTTTTTGTAATCTCTTTCCATGTATCACCTCCATCTGTAGATTTCCAAAGNCCTGATCCTTCACCGCCGCTCTCAAGNCTNTATGGCGTACGTTTGATNCGCCAGGTAGATGCATAAATAATACGTGGATTATTTGGATCAAGNATNAGNTCACANGCACCNACTTCATCATTGANNTACAGAATTTTCTCCCANNTNTCACCNCCNTCTGANCTGCGAAATACACCCCGTTCATCNTTNGGNCCGNATAAATGTCCAAGTACAGCTGCATACACCAGGTCTGGGTTTCTAGGATGNATACGAATTCTNGGGATNCGANGGGAATCTTTCAGNCCNATNTNTTNCCAGGTTTTNCCCGCATCAGTGGATTTCCAAATACCGTNNCCNTGGGATACATTNCCACGNACAGTAACNTCACCNCCNCCNACATAAATNACATTTGGATCCCATTCACTNACAGNNACNGCACCAATTGANCCNCCGTAAAANCCATCCGAAANGTTATTCCANGTTTGACCNNCATTTTTGGTTNGCCATACNCCCCCGCCNGTNCCACCAAAGTAGGCTACAAATTTATTACCAGGAATACCCNCTACTGCCGCNGATCTNCCNCCGCGGAAAGGTCCAATATTCCTATATTTTAAAGCTTTAAACAGGGATTCACTGTANACNTCNTTTGCNATNNTNAATGANANCCCNNTAAATAAAANAAGCANAATCCGTAGNTANTTATTCTTGAAGTGCATANAAAACCTCCTTGTTATAACNCATGACACTTNAAACTTGCTAGTAATTATAGGNCTATAATTACTTTTTGTGCAAGAGAACAAAAAATCCACGTTAAATTTNCCNGTTNTAAAATAAAGTCATAAATGAAAATTGCATTCTTAACAGCAGGNGGTCTGGCNCCATGTTTATCNGCATCTATTGGATCTNTGATTAATNATTATAATCAATTGGTACCAGANGCNNAACTNTTGGGNTATCTCAATGGGTATAAGGGATTATTACTGGGACGATCTATTAATATTCCAAACNCGGTCAAAGAAAAAGCAGAANTCNTGTATTCTTTTGGAGGAAGCCCCATTGGTAATAGCCGGGTCAAATTGACNAATNCTGAGGACTGTGTGAAACAGGGTTACATTAAGNCTGGNGAANATCCTTTAGAAGTGGCNGCCAATCAACTGGTGAAAGATGNCGTTAATATTTTACATNNNATTGGNGGNGATGACACGAATACCATGGCAGCCCAATTATCAGTTTATTTAAAAAAGAATGGTCATGANCTTACTGTNGTAGGGTTGCCNAAAACNGTNGATAATGACATCTTCCCTGTTACCCAGTCTCTGGGTGCCTGGACAGCTGCTGAACAGGGAGCTATATTTTTTGAAAATATCGCTAATGAAAACACGACCAGTTCAAGGCAACTTATTATCCATGAAGTGATGGGACGGCATTGTGGCTGGCTGACAGCTTATACAGCGCATTTATATCGTGAGCGGTTAAAACAGCGGACTTTTTTACCAGAATTTTTGATTGACCAAGAGCGCTGGGATGTGGATGCAATTTATATCCCGGAATTAGAAATAAATTTCAATGACGAGTGTGAGCGATTGATGAAGCTCATGGATAAAAAAGACTCTGTCAATATCTTTTTAAGTGAAGGGGCTGGGACTGGAACTATCCTGAAGGAAAAAGAATCCTCAGGTGAAGAGGTAATTCGGGATGCATTTGGGCATGTTGCCTTGGACACTCTCAATCCAGGTCAGTGGTTCTCCAAACAGTTTGCTAGCCGGTTGGAGGCGGATAAAACTCTTGTTCAGAAAAGTGGTTATTTTGCCCGCAGTGCTTCGCCCAATGCCCAAGATTTAGAATTAATCATGAAATCCGGAGCGCTCGCAACTCAAATGGCAGTAGCGGGTAAGTCTGGTGTGGTAGGATTGGATGAAGAG
>PBBH01000002.1 GCA_002716525.1 Fidelibacterota bacterium
TTCAGGCTTTTGAAAGTACGCCAGGCATTTTTGGAGGGACAGTCTGTTGAAGATATATTCAATTTAACCAAGATTGACCCGTGGTTTTTGCAGCAGATAAAAAAACTAGCCGATTTAAACAATAAAGAAACACAAAGAATTCCCTCTCTGCGTACCTTAAAACATAATGGATTTTCTGATCGACAGATTGGCCGCATGGCTGGAAAAACGGAAATTGAAATCCGGACCCAAAGAAAAAAGGAATCGATTTATCCCTCTTATAAAGTAGTGGATACTTGCGCCGCAGAATTTGTTGCACAGACCCCTTATTGTTACTCAACCTATGATGAAGAGAATGAAATCCAGCCTTTAAAAGGAAAAAAAGTAATGATACTGGGTGGTGGTCCCAATCGAATTGGCCAAGGAATTGAATTTGATTACTGCTGTGTTCAAGCTGTATTTGGATTGCAGGACCAAGGCTATAAAACTATCATGGTCAATTGTAATCCGGAAACAGTTAGTACAGATTTTGACTTAGTAGACCGTCTGTATTTCGAGCCGGTTACATTTGAAGATGTATTGAATATTGTGGAATTTGAAAAGCCTGATGGTGTGTTAGTTCAGTTTGGTGGACAAACTCCTTTAAAGATTGCCAATGCCTTGGCAGACGCAGGTGTCCCTGTTATTGGGACCTCCCCTCAAAGTATCGACCTTGCGGAAGATCGGGAAAAATTTGGAAAGATACTTGACAAACTAAANGTNGTTTGTCCTNAGTACGGGACAGGCCGNACACTGGATGAAGTGGTNACTGTNGCAGAACGAATCGGNTTTCCGGTATTGGCNCGACCCAGCTATGTTTTGGGCGGCCGTGCAATGGAAATTGTTTATTCCAAAGAACANCTCATCGATTATATTGCTCGCNCGGCCGATGTNACTGAAGGTCATCCGATATTAATTGATGAATTTTTAGAGGATGCTTTTGAGTTTGATGTAGATGCATTATGCGATGGTGAAACAGTGCATATTGGTGCGGTCATGCAGCATATTGAAGAAGCAGGTATTCACTCAGGAGATTCTGCCTGTGTTTTGCCACCTTATCGAATTACCACTGAAGCGATGGATGAAATCATTCGAATCACTAAAGCACTCGCAATTGAGCTGAAAGTGATTGGTCTCATTAACCTCCAATTTGCTTATAAAGATGGAGAGGTCTATGTCCTAGAGGTCAATCCCCGAGCCAGCAGAACTGTTCCCTTNGTCAGCAAANCNACCAATACGCCTTTGGCCCGTATTGCATCCCAATTAGCTACCGGGTTGAAACTTTCCAATTTTGATTTAAAACAATGGGACAGCAATCATCATATTGCCGTTAAAGAAGCAGTTTTACCATTTAATAAATTCCCTGAAGAATCTATTTTTTTAAGCCCGGAAATGAAATCTACAGGAGAAGTTATGGGAATTTCGAATTCGTTTGGACAATCGTTTCGCCGTGCATCCATTAGTGCGGGGAATAAAATTCCTGATTCAGGAACAGTATTTATTTCGGTAAATAATTCAGATAAACTAGATGTGATTCCCATAGCTAGAGATCTTTATGAAATTGGATTTGTTATATTGGCAACTTCTGGGACAGCCAAGGAATTAAGCCGGAATGGTATTCCGGTGGATNCTATTTTTAAAGTAGGAGAAGGTCGTCCAAACATTGTTGATGGAATAAAAAATGATAACATAAACTTGGTGATAAATACACCGATGGGTGAACGATCACGGTACGATGAAGAAGCCATAGGAAGAGCCTGTATTCAGAAAGGAATTGTAGCGATAACGACTCTATCTGGCGCAGAAGCGGCAGTAAGGGCNATACGGTTAGCTGGGCAAAAAATTAGCGTTCGTACTATTCAGGAATATCATCAATAAAAAAGCCCTCTTGCGAGGGCTTTTTACATTTAATTTTATCCAACCCAGATACCGATGCAAAAAAGCAATCCGGTCACCAGATGCATATTAATGGTACCGGCGTTGGCAGGCAGCAGGAGTCGATCATTATAATATTGATATAATGTCTGAATAGCTTTGAACCCAAAGTAGGCTGCGGGCAAAGCGATCAATGATAACATAGGAAAAGTTCCATTGATAGCCATCACCAAAATACTTACAAAAGCGCCAGCGACTAATAATACATACCCCAGCCGTGCTTTTTCTGGACCAAACACCACAATAAGTGTATCCTTGCCAGTGGCTTTATCACCATCATGATCAGGAAATTCATTCACGTAAACAATAGCGGCTACGAGTAACCCAATAGGTATCCCAGCTAATAAAGCTTCCGGTAAAATCTTGCCGGTCTGTACTAAAGCACTACCTGCTACCATGAGAGGACCAAAATTCAACCCAATCAATAGTTCACCGAATCCTTTACGGGATGCAAAACGGAAAGGCGGCGCGGTATAGAAAAATCCAGATACGAATCCAATCAAACCAAGCCATAATACATTCATACCCGCTTTTTGGATTAAAGGGACACCTACAACAGCACTCAATGCAAATGCAACCAGTGAAACAATAAGTATGCCTTTGGCAGAGATTAATCCCATTTGGATACTGCGGCTACCACCTGAATACGGAACCATATAATTATAATTGGCCTCATCCGTACCGCTGGTATGATCAAAATAATCATTGGCTGTATTCGTTCCAATATGGAGTAGGGATCCGCCTAGAATCGTTAATCCAAGCCATCCCCAACTGACATCATAGCCCAAAAAGTTTACCACCGCTGCGCCAACCAGTAAGGGGACAAATGTAGCTGTTAAAAATGGTAGGCGCATAATCACCAGCCATGTGAATATCTTCGTCATNAGTCCAATATTTGGACGAACCTCATCAGGCGTTTTGTCTGTTAAGAGGGTTGTAACACCACAATAACCAATTTGATTATTATTTTTATCTTTGGTTGGTGTGATTTTAATGTGACAAGGCATCTCTGAACCATCCTTATGCAAAAAAACAGTATCCCCTTCCCAGGCTCCTTTTTCTACTGCTTCTTTCAGCCAATTTACGACATGGCCTAAAACAATTTGTCCGTCACTAAAATCACTTACACGGCCTTTACCAATAATCTCATCAGATGTATAGCCAAAGAGTTTTTCTGCTCCTTCGCTGAATGTTTCTAATTTGCCATCTAAGTCACAGGTNATGACACTTTTCATTTTTTCATCCATTTGTAATACCTCGGCTGATTAAATCAAATATTTTGCAAATCGAAAGAACTGAAATTTATAATGCAAAGGTTTATTCTCTTAACTAATATTTTGTTTCAGATATTAAATTTTGTCGAAATTCTCAGACTTGATTTAGCTATGAGTACACCTACAAAACGCGTTGCATTCCATACCATGGGCTGCAAACTGAATTTTTCCGAGACGTCAACCATTTCCCGGGATTTTCTTCTATATGGATTTGAAAAAGTGGACTACCGTGATCACGCAGATATTTATGTATTGAATACCTGCTCTGTAACCGAAAATGCCGATAAAGAAGCAAGGAAACTGATTCGTCAGGCTAAGCGCAGAAATCCAGATTCTTCTGTAGCGGTTATTGGTTGCTATGCACAATTAAAACCCGATGAAATTGCCGATATTGAAGGTGTAGATCTAATTCTTGGAGCCGAAGAAAAATTCAATCTGTTCAGTCATTTGAAGGCCATGGATTTAAATAATGACACAAAGGTCATTAAGTCAAAAATTGATCAGGTCCATTCTTTTAAGTCATCCTATTCATCGGGAGAACGCACAAGATCATTTCTTAAAATACAGGACGGCTGCGATTATACCTGTTCTTTTTGCACGATTCCTTTGGCCCGGGGTGAAAGTCGGAGCGATACCATAGCTAATACCATGAAAGTAGCTAGNAAANTTGCAAAGACCGATNCCAGGGAAATTGTACTTACTGGTGTCAATATCGGTGATTTTGGTAAGGGAAGAAAAGAAACACTTTTTGATCTGCTTCAAGAATTGGAAGNGCTGAAAGGAATTGANCGAATTAGAATTTCATCTATAGAACCCAATTTACTAACAGACGANATTNTTNAGTTTTGCGCCGTATCNCAAAAGTTCATGCCTCATTTCCATGTTCCATTGCAGTCTGGTTCTGATAAAATATTAAATGCTATGCGTCGGCGATACCGTAGTTCTGTTTATAAAAACAGAATGGAAAAAATCAAAGATTTCATTCCCGATGCCTGTATCGGCGTGGATGTGATCGCAGGATTCCCTGGTGAGNCCAGGGATGATTTCCTGGATACTTATAACTTTNTGAATTCATTGGATATTGCCTATCTGCATGTTTTTACCTATTCTGAAAGGCCCAGAACTGATGCCGTCAATTTGAAGCCAGAGATTTCAAAGGAAGAACGGGCCCGGCGCAGCAAAATGCTGCATATATTATCTGATAAAAAACAACGGTTTTTTCATGAAAAATTCATTGGTAAAAAACGGCCAGTGTTGTTTGAATCGATGAAAAATGGNAAGGTTATGGGTCACACGGATAATTATATTCAGGTCCAAGTAGATGGAGAGGCTGATTACATCAATACCATTGAGTCAGTCAATCTTAGTGTTAACCACGGAACCATAGTAGATGGTCAAATAATAGAAAAAGTTACAGAATAAAATTTATTCGGATCTGTTTTATAATTTATATTCATCAATTGGAGGGCAGGTACATACCAGATTCCGATCACCGTAAGCATTATCAACCCGGCCGATAGGCGGCCAATATTTATGCTCCTTTAGCCATGGCGCAGGATAAGCGGCTAGTTCACGCGAGTAGGGGTGGCTCCAGTCATTTGATGTAACGTAAGCAGCTGTGTGCGGGGCATTTTTCAGTGCATTGTCAATTGGATCNGATTTCCCTGTCTGTACATCATTAATCTCCTTTTTGATGGAGATCATGGCATCGCAAAATCGGTCCAGTTCTGATTTGGATTCACTCTCGGTGGGTTCAACCATGAGTGTGCCGGGTACTGGGAATGACATAGTTGGTGCATGGAACCCGTAGTCAATTAAGCGTTTTGCCACATCTTCATCTGAGATCCCCGACTCTTTTTTTAGAGTACGTAAATCCAAAATGAATTCATGGGCAGAGTATCCATTTTTACCTTTGTATAAAATAGGAAAATGATCACCTAAACGATGGGCCATATAATTGGCATTAAGGATTGCAGTTTCAGTAGCAGCAGTTAGTCCCTCATTGCCAAGCATAGCAATATATGCCCAGGAAATAGGCAGTACTCCGGCACTACCCATCGGGGCAGCAGAAACGGCATGAATGGCTTTCTTATTATTTTCAATGAGAGGGTGTCCAGGAAGATATGGAATTAAATGTTTAGCCACACAAATAGGGCCCATACCCGGGCCGCCNCCGCCATGGGGGATCGCAAATGTTTTGTGAAGGTTAATATGGCAAACATCTGTACCAAATTCCCCCAATCTAGCCAGGCCAACCATNGCATTGAGGTTAGCTCCGTCCAGGTATATTTGGCCACCATGCTCATGAACAATATCACAAACTTCACCAATTGATTCTTCAAATACGCCGTGCGTAGAAGGGTAGGTGACCATAATTGCTGCTAGAGATTCACTATATTGCTTCGTTTTAGATTTCAAGTCATCAACATCAATGTTTCCATTCTCATCACATTGGATAACAACAACATCCATACCGGCCATCACTGCACTTGCCGGATTGGTACCGTGCGCGGAGGCAGGAATGAGACAAATATTCCTATTTGTATCTCCCCGATCGTGATGATAGGCCTGGATCACAAGCAGTCCGGTGTATTCGCCTTGGGCTCCTGAATTGGGCTGCAAAGAGCATCCCTGGAGTCCAGTGATATCCATTAGCCATTTGGAAAGAGTTTGTCCTAATTCGTGATACCCTTGGGTTTGGTTTGATGGTGCAAATGGATGTAAATGTGCAAATTCTGGCCAGGTTATTGGCATCATTTCAGCGGCTGCGTTGAGCTTCATAGTGCATGACCCCAGTGAAATCATGCTGGTGTTTAAAGTTAAATCTTTGGTCTCTAATCGATGGAGATAACGCATCATTTCTGTTTCGGTATGATATGCATTGAATACGTTGTGAGTAAGGTATTTGGAAGAACGGGTATTTTTTAAATTGAATTCATTCGTAGCATCTATTTTTTTTGCTTCGAAAATGGAAAGAATATCATTTACATCATCGGGTAAAACA
The DNA here is from genome assembly GCA_002716525.1 of Fidelibacterota bacterium. GTDB lineage: Bacteria > Fidelibacterota > Marinisomatia > Marinisomatales > TCS55 > TCS55. The sequence continues at coordinate 6,232 of PBBH01000002.1, forward strand.
GTTTCGTCCAGTGAGAGGCCTACATCTCCATTATCAAAATAGCGGAAATTCAATTTATTTTTTTCTGCTTTTCTTTGGATATCATTGAATCCATTTTCATTTAGTTTGATTCGTATTGTATCGAAAAATTGATCGTGGACTACAGNGTGTCCNGCTTTTGTAAGTGCAGCAGCNAGTGCTTTTGCTTTCTGATGAATTNGGTNTGCGATTGCACGAATTCCTTCACCACCNTGGTAAACGGCATACATCCCAGCCATGACCGCTAATAGAACCTGGGCAGTACAAATATTGGAGGTAGCACGATCCCGACGAATATGCTGTTCCCGAGTCTGAAGTGCCATGCGCAGTGCACGATTTCCATTGCTATCTATAGAGACACCGATGATTCGACCGGGCATTTTCCGTTTCAATTCTTCTTTTGCGGCAATGAATGCAGCATGTGGACCGCCAAATCCAAGAGGAACTCCAAATCTTTGAGAATTACCAACGGCGACATCCGCTCCTAATTCNCCAGGAGAAGGCAAAATAGCTAAGCTTAATAGATCGGTAGCAACAGCTACGAGAATTCCTTGATCGTGTGCATTTTCGCAAAGGTCTGAAAAATCAAATACTTTTCCATCTGTTGTCGGGTACTGAATGAGAATGCCAAAAACNTCATTATTAAATTCAAATTGATCANCAGNTTGAATTTTTATCTTAATGCCAATAGGTTTTGCCCGAGTTTTTAATACATCGATGGTCTGAGGATGACAATCATCCGCTACTAAAAACCGTGTTCTTTTTTGGCTAGATCGGAAAAGTATAAGCATGGCTTCCGCTGCTGCAGTTGCTTCATCCAATAGGGAAGCGTTAGCAATATGCATACCAGTTAGATCAGTAACCATGGTTTGGAAATTCAGTAGTGCTTCTAAACGACCTTGGGAGATTTCTGCCTGATAAGGCGTATAGGCTGTGTACCAGCCGGGATTTTCTAATATATTACGCTGTATAACCGGTGGTGTGATNGTACCATAATATCCCATTCCAATATAGGAACGGTAAACCTTGTTTTTGGAAGCGATCCGTTTCAAGGTTTTTAATAGCGTAAACTCAGTGATGCCTGAACCGATATTGAGTTTAGAATTTGTTCGGATAGAATCAGGTAAAGTTTTTGCAATGAGTTCATCTATGGAATCGAAACCCAATTCTGCTAACATATNGACCTGATCTTTTGTACTGAGGCCGATATGTCTTGAAGAAAAACCCTTAGTGGTATCGTGTGTCATGGGAAGTTTTTTCTTGTAAATAACAGTTTTAAATCAATGAGTTAAAAACAGGTAATAAATTTAGCTTTAGTAAACGCTTTTTGCGCAACTTTATTGATGTAAAATCAGTTTCTTATTAGACTAATAAGTAGGATTANAACNANGGNTAAGTTCTTTATTCATTCAAAAAAAGTTAATAAAATAAATTAATTGACATTGGTCAAATCAAATTGCAATATTCACACGGCTTTGAATACTATTATTAGCAGTAGACAAAAGTAATTTTCTTCAGTTGGGGAGAAAATCCCCTCAAAAAATACACAAGGAGGACATATTATGCGTTTTGTCCGAATTTTCCTTACAGTATTCGCACTTGTCGGTTACCTGTTTGCCGGATTGACCGGTAAAATAGCAGGACGCGTTACGGATGCAGATGGTCAGCCATTGATCGGCTGTAATGTAATTGTAGTTGGTACGTCTATGGGTGCATCGACAAATGAAAACGGCGAATATTATATTATTAATCTTGATCCCGGCTCATACGATCTAAATTTTTCAATGATCGGTTATGCTCAACATTCTGTTTCGGATGTAAAAGTTAATGTGGATGTGACAACTCCAGTTAGTGCTGTGCTTCAAACTGAGGCACTTCAAATGACTGGTGTACAGGTAACGGCGGAACGACCAGCAATTGAAAATACGCTTACCTCATCNAAACAATATATTGATGGNAGCNTTANNACNAATTTAGCGGTTGCCACNGTTGAAGATGTGGTGAAAACACTGCCNGGNGTTACCGAAGAAGGTGGAAAATTACACCTGAGAGGTGGCCGCTCAGATGAAGCCATGTATCTGGTGGACGGTGCCTCATCTATGAGCCCGATTATGGGAGGCAATGCTATCCCCGTGAATCCATCTATCATCAAGGAACTCCAGGTGATTACCGGTACTTTCAATGCTGAATATGGTCAGGCCATGTCTGGTCAATTCAACACAGTGTTGAAAGAAGCGGAGTCCGGCGTACACGCCACTCTCGCTATGCGCACGTCGCTTGGTCAACCTTATTTTAAAGGAGATGGCAAAGATTTTGAGGATTGGGACGTTTACGATGAAGTAGGAAAAGGTGTCTTTAAAAATGCAGCCGGTGAAACGCCTGTAGCAGCTGTATCTGGGACCGATTATGCCAAAGATACTAGTTTTGGTGGCGAAAAAACCATCACTGATGTCACTGCCAGTGTAGGTGGTAATGATATGGGTATTATTCTTACTGCCAGAATGTATGATGACGCAGGTCGACTTCCCGGGATTGGTGAGGATTATCAAAGTATCCAAGGGAAATTCAGTACTGTGCATATGAATAATCTTAAACTGACATTAGAATTCATGAACCTTAAAAGGAATTCTTTTTATGACCCAACCTACGATGGTATGAAAATCGAAGGTTCTGCTGGAGAACAAATGGTGTGGGATTGGAAATATGCCTTGGGTCAATACCCCAGGACAGAAGAAACAACTAACCAGTTTGGTATTTCAGCCAATTATGTTGTTTCGCCCAACACGCATATTACAGCACGATTTGATAATCTATCCAAAGTGCAGACCGATGGTGCAAAATATGGTGATCAATTCATCGATTTCGAAACAGTAACCACTGTATCCCCAGGTGTTAATTATAGCGGTGCTGATGGTCCTAACCATACCAAGGTATTGGAAGATACTCAGCATAGCAATTCCTGGTTTGGATTATCCAACGTATATGGCCATTATTTCAACGCAGATCAGTCCCATCAGACTATGGGACTATATGTGACCAGCCAGGCCAATTCCCGCCACTTGATAAAAGCTGGAGTGCAACATCGTAGTTATAATATTTCTCGAAAAGGACATGATACCTGGTTCGGCAGAACAGTAGGTTATTCATCTTCGAGTCCGCGGCTTCAAACCCAGAATATTCAAGATGTGAACCCAACCGAAGTTGCAGCTTATGTTCAAGACCAGATGGAATTCAATGACATGATTGTGAACGTTGGATTACGCTATGACGGTTTCAATGCTGGTGCAGAAAAAGGCGTTTGGGATAAGGATTCGCAAGGTAACACATTGTGGGAAAATCCTACTATCAATCCTTTTGATCCTGGTCAACGGCGTGCCACGTCAATGAAATCAAAAATTAGCCCAAGGCTGGGTCTTTCATTTCCAGTGGGCGATAATATGGCTTTTCGCATAGCGAATGGGACTTTTTTCCAACGTCCCGCATTTTATGATCTGTTGGAGAATTATATGGTACAAATGGATGGTGGGACCGAATCCGGATATTTTGTTTACATTGGTAACCCAAACTTGGAACCCATGATAACCAACACTTATGAAATGGGATTTCAGTACAGTATGGCTTCTAGGTTAAAACTAGATTTGGCTACATATTACAAAGATATTTCAAATTGGGTCTCCTCGCAGGAAGTCACCAACATACCCTTTGTTGATGATGGAACTGGCTATGGGAACCCTGGTGGTTGGTCAACATCAGACCCCTACCAGGCTACACACTTTATTTACAAAACAAGTGACCACTTTGGAAGTGTGAAAGGAATAGAAATGAGTGTGTCTAGAACCGGTAGTTCCGGTCTGACAGGCATGGCCTCTTACACCTATTCAGTCGCTAAAGGAACGGCATCTGATAAAGTCAACTCGGGTGCTGGAAACGTCAGCCAGTCTGAAGGGCGCAGGAAAGGCATTATGGCCATGACAACACTGTACTGGCATCGTCCTCATGTATTGAATGGATACATAGATTACCATACCAGTCTAGGTGGTATGTTTGACCGTATCGGCGGCAACATCACTTTCAATGCGCAAAGTGGACTGCCCCAGTCAGCTCGAGCAGGTGCCGCAGGCGCCGCTTTGGACGAAAGAGCACCGGGGACTATAGATGTGAATGCACGTTTGGATGCAACGCTGAATTTAGGCGTAGTACAACCAACGGTATTTCTTATGGTTGAAAATGTACTCAACAGAAGAAATGTTGTTATTATTGCGGATCCAGGTTCATTTTTTGATGCGGCTTCATCCTATAATGATGTGGCTTCAGGTCCTCGAAATAACCTGTTAGCCTATGGTGTCCCAATGACAATGCATTTTGGTATTTCCATTAACTATTAAGTCAAGCAAAAGGAGAATAAATAATGAAAATTGCAATAAATCGAATCTCCCGGATGGCTATAGCAGGCATCGTAATGTTTGGCTTAGTAGCTGAATTGGGAGCGAAAGATAGACTAGACATATTGAAACTCAGACAGGGATACCTGTTTAAGGAGTTTCACCCTGTCTTAGATCAAACCTATGTTTTCCATACAAACAATAACCTATGGATGGGTTGGGATTCTTACGGGAATACCGGTGACCAAACTTGTTCGGGAATTATACCTGGTTGGGTATATCCTGGATGCTTTACCACTGAAGGCGGTAAAGGGTTTTTGAACTACAATTGCCGTGCTGGTTATTGGATCGTTGGGAAACAACTTGATGCAGACGGAGTAAATCAATTTGTAGAAGGCACTACAGGGGAATATGTTGTAACTCGTGGTACAACGCCAGGTTCAACGAGCCAAGGATGGGCTGGAACTGATACTGACTATAATAAAGAACCTTGGGTCAGTACCTCAGAATGGTCAATTCCCACAATGAGTGTTAAAGTGAAAGCAACACGCCGTTCCTGGAGTTTTCCTGGAACGAAAAACACTTACTTTAAAGTAGGCTCACCAACATCCGATTATGATTTTAATGATTTTGTATTGGAAGAAGTGGAATTAGTCAATACCGGTACTGTAGATGTAACAGATCTGATTATGGGTGGCAAAGCAGATCATGATGCTGCTTGGAACATCCCTTTCCCAGACTGGGATTTTCCTTTCTGGACAGATGATATTGTTGACTATGATGATGTTTCTATGGCTACACACTTTCTAGACGGAGATAACCAAGGAACAGCCGCAAACGATTTCGGGATTGATGACGATGGAAGAGATTATCGAAATATCCGTATTGGTCAGGTAGCGGTAAACTTGAATGGGAAAAATCATGACGCCTTAACCGCAACTGATGTAACCCATATGTGGTGGACGGGCGATGAAGACCCCCAGACTGCTTCGGCACGCCATGCGATGGCTAGCTTAGGTTTTTCTGGTGGTGATAAAAAAGGTGTTAATCCCAGCCCGCAAGACATGCGCTATCTACAGGCTTATGGCCCTTTTACCCTAGCAGCTGGCGATACAGTGAAACTGTCTTTCGCAGTTATTGCTGGTTCAGGGATGGATAATGTGCGTAATGCAGCAGCAGCAGCTAAAAAAGCTTACGACTGGAAATACAATCTGCCTAAACCCCCATCGGCACCATCGGTGACCTCAGTGGCTACAACACCTACCGGATATGTAAAAATTGACTGGACTTATACTGCTGCCCAGCAGGCTGCCGTTGATCCTGATATGGGGTCGGCTGACTTTGCTGGTTTCCGGGTATACCGGACTGTTGCAGCGCCCGCTTCAAAAACTGCTGACATTTTTACGGCTGAGGGCGTGACAGCGGAAGATACGGACGCTTTGGCTAATGGCGCCGATTTTCCAGGTCATGCAGCTGGTCCATACAAATTACTAAAAGAAGGAGGCGCATCGACCTTTGGTTCAGGCGAATCCTTTTCATACACAGATGAAAAAGTGGCTGTTGGTCTTATGTACTGGTATTATGTAGCCGCTTATGATAATGGCGGAACTAACGCAACCCATGGAACAGTACCTTCATTGGAAAGTTACTATACGATGTGCTATCCCTTGGTTGCTGCTCCCGATGGTAGTGGGAATATGATACCTACTGCTCCAGCAGCAACGGTAGTTGCACTGGAAGAGTTGGAATACACTGATATTAATAAGAAAACAAGTTCAGATGTGTTTGTTTCTCCAAACCCATGGAGATTATCCATCATGAGCAAATATCATGGTTCTGATAGTCCTACAGGCTATTTCATGCGGTTTTACAATGTGAAATCAGGTGACATAGTTAAGATCTATGATGTAACAGGTAATTTAGTGTACGAATCGGATGAAGTTGCAGCGAATGGGTCTTGGGATTGGAACTTGGTGTCTCGAACTAGGAACCAGGTTTCTACCGGTGTTTATTTTTGGAAGGTTGGTGATACAACCGGCAAACTTGCAGTGATAAGGTAAAGGAGGGCATCATGAGAAAATCAAATAAAATGAAACAAATTGCGATTGCTCTTTTGATCACAATGTTTTTGCCAAGCACTTTGCTAATAGCCCAAAAAGGGGATGAAAATGATAAAGCGGGTGTCGTAGGCTTCAAATTCTTGAATTTGAGCTATGGTGCTCGTGGAACGGCATTGGGTGGTTTAGCTGCTCAGGCTAGTGGCGCTGAAGCACTGTTTTGGAATCCAGCTGGATTAACTGGTGCAACTGGCATTGGTTTTACATTTGGCCAAACCCAATGGCTCGTTGAAACCACCTATAATAATGTTGGTGTTGCAATGCCCCTTGCAGGTGGCGTGATCGGTGCATCAATGATAAGTATTAATTATGGTGACATGATGAAATCCGGGTGGGCTGGTGATACAGAGTACATTTTCCAAGCCAATCAAGGGACATTTACCGCTTCAGATATGGCTTTACAGTTAAGTTATGGCAGAAAATTATCGGATAAGTTCTCCATAGGCGGAACAGCAAAATCAATAACGCAAGACATTGATGGTGACAAAATGAGTGGATTGGGATTTGATTTTGGTACCCAGTTTGATGTTGGGTATAATAATATGAGAATCGGTGCAGTCATTTCAAATTTTGGTGCAGATGTGGACCCCATTGAAACTAAAAAAGAAACGGCTACTGCCTTACCCGAGACATTTCAATTTGGCATCGTAAGTCAGGTGTTTGGTGATGAAAATATGGGTTTAATGGGTGGGATGAATGTGACGAAATACTCCGATGCTGCCCAGCGTTATTCCTTTAATGGTGAATTTTCCCTGATGGGGACAGCTAAGATTCGTGGGAATTACTCAACCGGTAGCACACAGCAACGGCTCACATTGGGCGGTGGCATTGTTGTTGCAGGTTTTGTTATAGATATAGCTTTAGCTAGCACATCTGATTTCGGGACTGTAACTCAGTTTTCACTCGGCTACAGTTTATAGTAATCCTCTCAGTTTGAAATAAAAAAGCCTCGCATTTCTGCGGGGCTTTTTTATTAGTACATTCCCAAATGATGTTTCGATTCCTATTACTTACTTATATATTCATTACAGCGTCCGTATTTGGTCAAGGGATAACGTTTATTGATGCTTCACAAAAACAGGGTCTTATTTTTAAACATGACCATGGTGGCAGTGGAATGAAATATTATGTAGAAACTATGGGTTCTGGTGTTTGTTTGTTGGATTATGATAATGATGGTGATCTGGATATTTATTTTGCTCAGGGGGCATCCCTCCCTGGATGGAAGGGTTCAAAAGAATTGATAAATCGCCTATTTCAGAATAATGGTGGGGAATGGTCTGATGTTACTAAAAAAGCCGGTGTTGGTGATCCCTCTTATAGTATAGGATGTGCCTGCGGTGATGTAGATAACGATGGAGATATCGATCTGTATGTCACCAACTTTGGAAATGATACATTTTATCGTAATGAAGGGAATGGTACTTATTTTGAGGCCACTCAATCCACTGGATTAAACAATATAGAATGGGGTTCAAGCGCTGCTTTTTTTGATGGTGATCTTGATGGATGGTTAGACTTGTATGTCGCTAATTATGTGGAATATACTGTTGATAAAAATCCTTGGTGCGGAGATCAGCATAGTGACAGACGGGCATACTGTGATCCAGATGTGTTTAAAGGAATTTCAGATAAATTTTTCCATAATAATGGAGATGGGACTTTCACTGATTGGACTGATAAATCCGGGATCGGAAAGAATCAGGGTAAGGGGCTAGGCGTTGTGCCGGGGGATTATGATAATGATGGCGATATGGATTTTTATGTTGCTAATGATAAAGTAATGAATCTGCTTTATAATAATAATGGCAAGGCCGTCTTTTCAGAGGAGGCCTTGTTTTCTGGTGTGGGATACAATGAGAATGGTCGGGCCGAAGCAGGTATGGGTGTAGATTTTGGAGATATTAATCAGGACGGCTGGCTTGATTTATTTGTTACCAATTTCAGTGGAGAGTCCAATACTCTTTATTTGAATGATCAAAATGGATCTTTTACAGATAAGACATTTTCTTTCGGCCTTGGACAGCCCAGCTTAGATCTATTGGGCTTTGGCACTAAGTTTGTCGATTTCAATTTAGATGGCTGGCTGGATATATTTATTGTAAACGGACATGTAATTGACAACATTGCCCTGTTTAATAAAGATTATACTCATGCGCAGAAAAAGCAGTTATTTTTAAACCAGACTGACGGTACTTTTAAAGAAATAGAAAATGCCGGCGATATAGGCAATAAAAGCGTGGGCCGTGGCGCTGCCTTTGGTGACATAGATAATGATGGAGACATAGACATTGTTATTTCAAACAATAACAGTAATTCAAATCTTTTGATCAATTTATCCAAGCCAGGTAATAATTGGATCAATGTTGAATTGGAAGGTGTCACTTGCAATCGTGACGCGATTGGTTCAAAACTAGAATTACAATCAAAAAGCGGGACACAGGTGGCATGGGTAAATCCAGGTGCTAGTTATCTTGCCTCCAACGATAAAAGAATTCTGTTTGGTCTAAGCAAAGATATGTACGTGGATAATCTGATAATCCATTGGCCAGATGGCCTAAAAGAATCATTTAATAATTTGGAGGTCAATTTATTTTACCACATAAGGCAAGGGAGCGGAATATCTATTATAAACCATTAATCATTATCATGCTCCAGTGCACACTTCTATATGCACAGGTTTCACAACTTGATCAAGCTAAGAAAGCATTGGAAGAACGCAAACCGCATGATGCCTATGCCATTTTCCAGGCAATAGTGGAATCAGACCCGGATAATTTTGAAGCCCATAATGGCATGGCCAAAGCGTTGGATTATAGTAGTGATCCGCAAGGCGCACTCACGGCCTATACAAATAGTTTGAACATTCAACCCGATCAACCAGAGGTATGGTTGAATATTGGCAATCTGTACTATAGCGGTAAAGATTTAAGTAATGCTGCTAATGCTTATAAAAAAGCCATTGATCTGGATCCCGAGTTTGGCCGGGCTTATAATAATCTGGCCACTGTTTACAGGGATGAAGAGAATTATCCTTCTGCAATTGAAATGTTTAAAAATGCGGTTGAAGTTGATCCAGATTATGCTCGGGGATATCGGAACCTGGGGGATATATATACACTAATTGAAGATTATGAAAATGCGATCTATTGGTTGAAAAAAGCAACATCAGCGGATCCCAATAATTTATTTGGATGGTACTGGTTGGGGCGAGCCCAACTACGATCTGGGAGACCTGAAGATGCAATTCAAAATTTTGAACGCGTAATTAAACAGAGGCCGGATTTGTTTCAGGTTCATCACAACCTTGGTGAGGCATATTTGGCTATCTATAATTTTGAGAGTGCTATTGATCACGTGAACACTGCCATCAATCTAAATCCAAATGGCACAATATTTTATGTTACTTTAAATAAAATATACCAAAAATTAGGTCAGAATGAATTAGCGATGTCTGTTTTAGAAAAAGCACTGGATCGAAACCCCGCCAAAAGTCAAATTTACATTGAAAGGGGAGATATACATAAAGCACACCAAAGAATGGATGAAGCACTCGCAGATTACAGTCAGGCTGTACTTTATGATCCCCGTTCATGGGAGGGATACTATAAAAAAGGGGTCTCTTTGTATTATCAAAGCCGATTGGACGAAGCCCAAAAAGAGNTGCAAACCGCTTTGGTATGGAATGATATGTCTGCCAGTATTTACCATTTTTTAGGTTTGGTTTCTTTAGCAAAAAATAAACCAGTTAAAGCGCAGGAATATTTAATCCAGGGAACGATTCTAGATTCGACCAGCGCTGATCAATGGTTCCATTTAGGCCAATCCTATATGCGCCAGAAAAAATGGAAGGATGCATTACATAGTTTGGATAAGTCTCACCAANTGGACAATCAGAATTCTGAAACACTATATAACTTGGGTCAGGTATATAAAAAATTAGATAGAAACCAGTTATCACGGTTTTATTTAATGGAATTTAANNAACAGTCTGACTATGAAAAAAACCGTGGGGATTTGTTAAGCCAATTACAAATGCGTCCGAGCGATTTAGATTTAATTAGGGGATTAGCCTANCTCTATGAGCGAAATGGACGAAGGGATAGAGCTATGGATGTGTGGTATAAAGCGCTTTATTATGGAGATAGTACCGCCGTTGCAGAAATGGAGCGACTAAAAGGAACAACATCCCGGCNATGATTAAATATCTTATTGGTATTCAGATTGCGACAGCNCTATATCTACAGTTTTTTCANGCGGACGAAATTTTTGCNCCAACTCTNGTATTAATTCATATTATTGCAGGNATCNTTGTACCAATTGTTTATTATGGGNANTCAGNTATACAGNATAATAAAAATCAACCTGTAATAATTACATTTGCTTTTGCCCTGGCTACTGGCATTGGATTAATGGTAACGGGTGTGACGGGATTTGGCCAGCTTATTTTGGGGTTCCATATTATTACTTCACTCATCTTTATTATATTTGCTTTCCAATTGCTTTCTTTTGATTTTATTAAGTTCATTTTTGTAACTGGTGCGTTATTCATTATAGTAGTTATCGCTGGCGTAAAGGATTGGCGTGCAACAGATCAAGAATATAAAATTGCCAATTTTTCGCCATCACCCGGGTCAACCCAATCTGGAAATTATATTACAGCCACTAAAATTAATCGTTCGGCCCGTTGCGGAACTTCTGGATGCCATCCTGATATTTATCAGCAGTGGTCACAGTCCGCTCACCGCTTTTCTTCTTTTAATAATCCTTTTTACAAAGCATCGGTGGACTATTTGCTTTCAACGAGTGATACTACCACCGTTCGATGGTGTGGCAGCTGCCATGACCCCGTAATGCTGTATTCTGGGTTAATGGTTGGTACACCTGATGTTGATCTACCGGAAGCCCATGCAGGTATTACATGTGAAATATGCCATGGGATAATTGATATTCCTGATATTACGGGCAATGCAAACTATGTTTTGAATTCACCTATTGAATATCCTTTTTCTCATTCGAAAGGCATGTTAGCAGCGGTGAATCGTATGTTGATTCGTACAAAACCGGAAGCCCATCGTAAAGCGATGCTCCAACCACTTCATAAATCAGAAACGTTTTGTGCCACTTGTCACAAAGTGAGTCTTGATGTACCGATTAATGATTATAAATGGTTGCGAGGTCAAGATGAATACGATGCTTGGCAAGCTAGCGGCGTAAGTTACAATGCAGTGGCCGCATTTTATAATCCGCCGCAATCTCTTACTTGCCAGAGTTGCCATATGGCACTGGAAAAATCAAATGACCGCGGTAATGATTATCGAAAGGTATTTGGCCATTTTTTCCCCGCAGCCAATACAGCTCTGCCATCATTAACTGAATTAAAGAATAGTGAATGGATAAATCGTACAAGCCAATTTTTACAAGATGACAGAATTAACATCGATATTTTTGGTGCAATAATTGATTCCGAATTAATTGCTCCACTCAGTGATCAATTGCAAGTTAAACCGGGCCAGCAAGTGCGTTTTGAAGTTATAGTAAGAACGAAAAAGATTGGACATACTTTTCCTGGTGGCACGATTGATTCAAATGAACCATGGCTGGAAATCATTGGCACCAATCAAAATGGTGAGACCTTTTTTAGTAGTGGTTCTATCCATCCGGATAAGCATGTGGATCCATCGGCGCATTTTTTTCGCGGTGTTTTATTAGATGGAGATGGTGAATTTATCCTAAAAAGAAACCCCCATGAATGGCGAACCACTTTATATAATAATTCAATCCCCCCGGGTTCTGCAGATGTGATTCATTACACATGGCTAGTACCAAGTGATTTTGATGAGGAAATAAATTTAATAGCAAAGGTCAATTACCGAAAATTTAATCGTAGTATCACCATTCATTCTTTGGATGAATTAATTGATCTTCCGGTTGTTGAAATGGCCAAAGATGCAATTATTATTTCCCGATTAGAAAAAACTGAATTAGCAAATAATGCTGGTATGCGTTACAATGACTACGGTATTGCCATGTTGCGTCAAAATAATTTGGAAGCATCGAGATTGGCATTTGAAAATGTAACAAAACTGATTCCAGGTTATGCAGATGGATATGTAAACATGGCGCGTGTTTTAATCAAAGAGGGCAAGTTTAATGCAGCTAAATTTCAACTGGATAAAGCGCTAGATCTGAAAAACAATTTTCCAAAAGCAAAATATTTTCTGGCTCTTATTTCCAAAATAACTGGTGATTATAAAGAAGCAATTTCGTTATTTAAATTTGTTAGGGAAACACATCCTAATGACCGGGCTATGCTAAAAGACTTTGGACAAACGCAGTATTTTGCGGAAAACTGGATTGATGCTAGTTTAATATATAATGATGTACTTCGCATTGACCCTGAGGATGCCGAAACACATTATAACCTGATGCTTATTCATCAAAAATTAGGTGATATAGGACAAGCAAAATATCATAGTGAAAAATATTTAAAATATAAACCAGATGAACAAGCTCGGTCCATCAGCCAAACTGCCCGGCTGAGATTCCCCCATGCTAATAATGAAGCCCAACAGGTTCATTCTCATCAACTGATTCAAACAGATTGGTTCAGTACACTTAAATAATGTTTATCAAAAGCTGCCAGCAGGCTTTCCTGACCAGAATAGGGTGCTGGAAAATATTTTTTTGATCGAATTCCCAATTGCGCTAGTTGTGATATATACCAATCTTGTTTATTAGTCATGTCCCAAAAATCAATCGCATCTGATGTTTTGTATTCCCCAGAATCAACTGTTTGTTTAGAAAACAACCATGAACATGTCACTTTGCATTTATCAATACCTTCTGGCCAAACAGTATGATACATGACATATTCCGGGTGAAGACTTAAAAGCATATTGGGAAATATAGAATAATAATACACACGATTTAAATTATCACCTTTTACACCATCTAATGGCGGGCAGCATAATTGACCACTGGCTGTGATACTTTCCTTATCTTCATTCAAATCCATATAGCCGCCCAAGAATGGACCTTCATAGAGATCATTATGTCCACCCATATAATTATGAATTGCAGCTAAGTCAGGATGAAGAATAGGACAGTGATAGCATTCGCAATAATTTTGAATAACCAGCTTCCAATTCCCATTTACTATATATTGTTTTGTTTCATGAACAGCAAGGTCAGCAATGCTCCAGTGGCTAAATCTATTCATCAATGGAGCAAAAGCAGTTTCGAATTCTTTTGGTGAATCAGATAAATTAATAAACATAAAACCATCCCATTCAGCAATGGTTACAGGGTGGAGCGAGTAATCATTTTTATTGAATTTATCTACAGTATCCATGTTCGGAGCTCCAAATAACTGCCCATTTAAATTATATGTCCAACCATGGTATTTGCACTGAATCGATTTTGAGAATTGTCCAGATTCCTTTTCACAAATTCGTGTACCGCGATGTCGACATACATTATAATAAGCAATTAATTCACCATCATCGCCTCGTAAAACAATGACACTTTCAGTACCGATATTGATAACTTTATATTGGCCTTTTTCATTAAGGTCAGATGATCGTCCTGCGCAGATCCAATTTTTTAGAAAAATATTTTCATATTCTTTTTGGAGAATATCTGGATTTATATAATAATCCTGCTCAAGGGTATGGGCATCTTTAATAAGTGTTTCAGCTGTTTTTTTGAAATTCACGCTTTTAGAATCTCCCGTGCTGCGTTGAAACCATTAGTAATATGGAGCCCGCCTCCTGGATGAGTACCTTTTCCGCAAAGATATAGATTCTCAATAGGTGATTTATATTGTGCTGCGCTTATCGTTGGACGCATAAAAAAGAATTGATCTAATGTCATTTCACCATGGTTAAGGTTTCCCTCAGTTAAACCAAATTTATCTTCAAGATCCTTGGGTGAGAGAATATAAGTAGATTCGATCATAGATGTAATTTTAGGAATATAATTTTCTAGATTCCTAATCACATTATTTTTTAGTTGTTCTTTCAGATCGTCAGACCAATCCTGACCACGCAGGTGGTAAGGTGCATATTGCAATGTGGCAGATAAGACATGTTTACCCTCAGGTGCAAAGTTAGAGTTATGGACCGAAGGGAAAGTAAATTCAATGTAAGGATTTTCAGAAATGCGACCATATTTTGCATCATCAGCGGCTCGTTCCAAATATTCAATGGAAGGACTAATGGAAAAAACAGTATTCATTTGGTCTTCTGTCACGCCTTTAATCTCCGGAAGGGCATTTAATGCAAAGTGAATCCGGGCCACACTACCACGGTATTTGATATTTCGCAGTTGGGTATAAAAAGTAGGATTTAGTTCTGATGGACCAACCAGGTTTATAAAAGTATTCTGTGGATCCAAACCGGAAACAACCTGTCCTGCTTCAATGGTCTCTCCATCATTTAATGTGATACCACTGCAGATCGCATTTGCCACGTTGATAGAATGTACAACAGCATTTTTTCGGACTTCCACACCATTGGATACAGCGGATTTTAATAAAGCATTGGCTAAGTTTTCTGTACCACCTTTTACAAACTGTATATAATGAAAAACACCATTGGCATGCACATGCTGGTGGAGCAAATTATAGCCTGTAGCTGCAGAAAATGGGCCTAAGTTAATGTGGTTGATACCTGCAGTAGATACAGCACCTCGAAGTAATTCAGATTCGAACCATTCATCCATTAGTTCCGGCATCATCATTGGTGCTACACGCATAAAATCGACCAGTCCACGGGTACCATGTTTTTTTATTGGCTTTAGCATAGATCGTAAAGATAAAGCTTCCTTCAATCCTAAATTCGGAAGTTTTGGGGGCGTCAATTCATACAGTTTTTCTAAAAACTGAGATAGATTATCAATATAGGTTGTAAATGCTTGCCAAGATTTGGCATCCTTATCGGAATGATTTGCGATGGATTTAGCCGTTTGATTCGAATCCTGATGAAATGAAATATGATGCCCGTTTTGGTCCAGGGCGATACGCACGACGTCCGGAGAAACCAATTCCAAACCTTCCGACACCAGATCCAATTGTTTCATAACCCTGGGATCAATCCACTTTATCGTATCATTTAACATGTTGCATTTATATTGAGATGCGAATTCTGCCGTAACAGCCATACCGCCTACTTGGTCTTTAGCTTCAAGGATCAATACTTTCTTCCCAGACTTTCCAAGAATAGATGAACTGACCAAACTGTTTAACCCGCCACCAACAACTATAATATCATAGTGTCCCACTACCAGTCCTTTAAAATCTTTTTTGCTGCCATTTCTCCAGGAGATCCTGTGATCCCTCCGCCAGGATGTGTGCCTGATCCACATTGATAATAATTGGTAATGGGAGTTTTATAATTAGCCCATTTTACTGCAGGTCGCAGAGCAAACAATTGTTGCAGCGTGAGCTCACCATGGAAAATATTTCCTTCCGTAAGACCAAATGTAGATTCAATATCAGCCGGCGTGAGCACCTGCCGATGAAGAATAATATCTTTAATATTGGGTGCATAACGGGCAAGAGCATTGATCACAGCATCGCCAAAATCTTCCCGCTTTTGATCATTCCATCCTCCCTTGATGTTGTAGGGTGCGTATTGTACAAAGCAGGACATAACATGTTTTCCAGGCGGGGCCATTTCTGGGTCAAGGACTGATGGTATAATAATATCAATATAAGGTACTTCAGAAAAATTGCCATACTTGGCATCGTCGTAAGCTTTTTCAATATAATCAAAGTCTGGACTAATGGAGATGGCACCGCGAAGATGAGGCCCATTACCTGGTAAACAAGTGAATTCAGGAAGTGCATCCAAGGCTAAGTTCACTTTACCGGATGAACCGCGAATACGGAAATTTTTGATATCTGTCACAAAATCATTAGGAAGATCGATTTCATCAACCATTTTCAAAAAAGAAAGTTTTGGGTCTAAACCAGAAATAACTTTATCCGCTTTGTATTCATCTCCGTTTTCAAGGGCAACACCTATAGCCCGGCCATTTTTGACAATTACTTTTTCCACTGGTGCTTCGGTCATTATTTTCGCNCCAAAATATTCAGCTGAGCGGGCAATGGCCATACTAACNGCNCCTGTACCACCACGCTGGAATCCCCAGGCACGAAATGCACCATCAATATCACCCATATAGTGATGTAACATTACATAGGCTGAACCAGGTGAGCGAGGTCCCATAAAGGTTCCGATGATCCCACTGGCAGCCATGGTTGCCTTTAGAGGCTCAAACTCGAACCATTCATCTAGAAAGTCCGCTGAACTCATTGTCATTAGTTTGGTAAGATATTCGAATTGTTCATCGGATAAAGTTTTAAAATGGTTCAGCAGTTTTTTCATAGCACTCAGATCAGGAAAACTGGGACGAATAGCATTGGGAGGGANCGTTTCGAGTATAGGACGGACAGCCATTCCGATCTGGCCCATCAATGGCCCGAACCGCGTGTAAGTTTCAGCATCCCGTGGTGAGTGTCGGTACATCTCACGATAAGTTTCATCTGGATCAGCTGTACGCATTAGATAATCATTTTCTAATGGTGTAAATGTGCTTTCCAATGGAAGTAGTTCTAGGCCAAACTTAGGCAGCATTAATTCTCGGATTATGTTGGCTTTTAGTAAGCTTACCACATANGAACAGACAGAAAATTTGAAGCCGGGAAAAACTTCTTCTGTAACTGCTGCTCCACCAAGTACGTACCGTCTTTCCAATACGAGTACTTCCTTCCCAGCGCGGGCAAAATAAGCAGCAGCGGTCAGACCGTTATGACCTCCACCAATAACGATGGCATCATATTTTTTTATTGGGGGCATGACCGTTTTCTTTCTGGATCAAAGAAGGGCGTATTGACTACTTTGGCAGGGGTAAGTTTTCGAAAATGTTCCACCTTGAGCTCAAAATATAATTTTGACCCCAATTGAGAAAATTCTGATTTCACATGAGCTAGCGCAATGTAACGTTTTAGTATGGGAGACCAACATCCACTGGTGGCATAACCCACCTGTTCATCACCATNGTATAAAGGAGTACTGGTTCGCCATGCGGTACTAGGAAGACCAGGCGCCAGGCCAGCNTTACGATAGAGGTTTTCCAGNTCTTCCCATTCAATTTCAATNCCAACTAAATTCCATTCCGGTCCACGTGACAATTCNGCTTTTAAAGCTTTTTTACCGATAAANTNTTTTTTCTTCATTTTTACAGCCCATCCTAACCCAAGCTCGTAGGGTGAAGATTTTCGCGGTTCGATAATAGCATGCCGTGCAGATATATAATCCACATCGAGTAAAATAAGTCCTGCTTCGATGCGGGCCATATCCAATGCCTGGAGACCGGTGGGTGTTATACCATAAGATTTACCCTTATCCATCAATAAGTCCCAAACNGATAGTGCATCCTTCGGGTCCATCCATATTTCATAACCCAAGTCACCGGTATATCCGGTACGGGAAATAGTAACAGAAATATCATCAAACTGAGTNTTCATCATCCAGAAAAATTTGAGGCTGTCCAAAGAATCGCTAGCAATGGAATTAAGAATAGCACGAGAATTTGGACCCTGNAAAGCTAAAGCAGCGGTAGTTTTAGAATCATCGCTGATGGATAAGTCCATTCCTGCTGCATTATGCTCGATCCATCCCAAATTTGGTTCGGCACTGGTAATACGAAATTTATGATTAGCTAATCTTTGTACCGTACCATCATCTATCTGTTTTCCATCTTCATCACACCAAGGGGTGTACATAACCTGTCCAACTTTACAGATACCAATATTCCGTGTTACTAGTCGATCAAGAAATTGTTGGGCGTCAGGACCTGATATTATGTATTTATATAATGGAGTAATATCTAGTAAAGCAGCTTTGGTGCGTATAGCAAAGTATTCATTCTCATGGGTAAGCTCGTAATTGGTTGCTGCAAGATACCCTGACCACCGACGCCACTCCTGAGATTCATTTAATTTAGTTGTGCGCTCGAAAAATGGTGAAAGTATAAGCTGAGTATGAGCCATGAATTGATTTTTATAACTCATGATTCAGACCTCAAAAATGGTCGGGTTAAGCAAGTTGGCCCACCTGTGCCTTTCAGGGAAATTTCTGATCCATCATAAATATGTACTTCTACACTTTTTGCTTCTAACTGCTGTTGTATTTTAGGGTTACCTGCAATCATAATACATTTTCTTGGTGCAATCGCTAGAACGTTACATCCCATAGAATTGTATTCTTTATCAGGAACTTCCAGAAGTTCAATCCCTGAATCAATTAAATATTGGCGAAAAAATACGGGAAGGAGCCGCGAGTAAACCAAGTAAAGATCGTGATCAATAGGACTAACATTGCTCATAAGGTGCAAGCATTCTGTTGGGCCAGTCCAGTGAGGGAGTGGTACTGTTATAACTTTTTCAACTAAGTTGCCTAACAATGATTGAAACTGGCGTATCCCTTCCGCATTTGAACGATATCCTTCTCCCACCGCAACTATTCTTTCATTGATCCAAATAACGTCACCACCCTCAAGTGTCCCTGGTGCTTCAATCCGCCCAAGAATTGGTATATCAATTGATTGGAAATAAGTTTCCGTGGCTGATGGTTCAGATAAACGATCTCTTTTCCCCATGTTGCAAAGAATTACTCCGCCATTAGAAACAATACAGGGATCATGTGTATAAATAGAATCCAGTGTAGTGGAATCATCACTGGGTAAATAATGAACTTCTGCGCCAGAAGACTCCAATAAGCCTACAAGGGTTTCATGATCAGCAAGTGCTTTATCAAAATTAGGAACACCTAAATAATTTAGTTGGGATGACTGCTTGTTTAATTTGATTTGGTCTTGGTAGGCATCTTTGGGATGTTTAACTAAAACGCGGCGGATGGAATTCACCATATTCTGACAACCATAAGAATTAATCAACAGTACCTCCACACCAATCCACGATCATGTTTGCAATTATTTTTATTGTTTTTAGCACTTCATCAATTTCCACATATTCATTGGCCGCATGTGCAAGATGAAGATCCCCTGGGCCAAAAAGAACGGCGGGAATATGAGCATGATTTGTGAAGAGGCGCAAGTCAGATCCATATGTGACACCCTCAATAATTGGGGCATCGCCAGTTGATCTCACAATTGCATGAGTGAGAGAATTAATCATGGGCTCATCCAGATTAGTTTGTCCCGACTCAAACTGGCCTTCAAACCATTCGATTACAGGTGGATTTTCTTTGAGCCAAGGATCATTATTAGAAATATTATGGATATGTTTTTCGAAGGCAACCCGAGCTTTGTCTGCTGTTTCATTGGGAAAAACGCCGAAACGTCCTTCTGCTACAACCGATTCCGGGACCGAAGAATGCCACTGTCCACCTCTAATTGTGCCGATGTTAATAGGCGCGACTCGATCTTTGGACTCAAAATAGTCTGTATTAAATAAATTATGGCGCTCTTTCTCAAACTTTAAAATAGATTGATGGATCAGGTTAAATTTTTCAATAGCACTTACTCCATCCCAGCGTGTGGCTGCATGGGTGGCACGTCCGAGGATTGTCAGGCGGAAGGTGAGTGCTCCGGATTGGATCGGACATATTTTTAAGGATGTTGGTTCAAGAATTACGGCCGCATCAGCAGAATAGCCTTTTACAATATTAGTAAGCGTACCGCATCCACCAGATTCTTCTCCGACAACTGATTGAACCATAATATTCCCATTTGGTTTAAATCCTAAATCTTGAAGTATTTGAATTGCAAATATTCCGGAAGCTAAACCTGCTTTCATATCACATGAACCCCGTCCGTAGATCTTCCCATCCTTTACAAGACCCGACCAGGGCGATTCAGTCCATGAGCTTTCCAAACCGGTAGGCACCACATCCACATGTCCATTCAAGATCAGTGATTTACCATTTCCTTCATTTTTCCAATGTCCCAAAACATTCACACGGGAATCAGGAGAAAATCCATCATTGCTAAAGGCAGGGTGGTCTTGTAGTTCAGCAAACCGAACAACTATCTTTTCTGAATCTAATCCAAGAGAGTTTAGTTTATCTTGGATGATTGTTTGAACAGGGCCCTCATCATTTGCAAGACTTGGGGACTTGATGAGTGCTTGAATGAAAGTGATAATATCATTCCGGGATGCTTCCACTTTGGATGCGATTTTCTGCTGTAAATCAACCATTCTTTTTCCAGTAATAATACATCGGAAGTCCGGCTAATATTATCCCTGCTCCAATGGCAGCATCTCTGGGCGCTTCGATGATTGTGTTTATCGTTAAGAAAATNGCAAAAAGAATAAAAATTATTGGGATCCATGGATATACCGGTGTTTTGTACGGTCGTTCCATATCAGGTTTTTTATTTCGTAAAATAATCACTGCGCCAGCGGACATACCATAAAATATCCAAGAAGCAAAAATAATATAGGTAATCAGTTGGTTGAAAGTGCCAGTAAAAGTCAGGAGGGAAGCCCACACGCATTGGATAATCAATGCATTGGACGGGGATTTAAATCTGGGATGAATTTGCGAAGCTTGATAAAAAAATAATTTGTCCTTGGCCATCGCATAATTGATTCGGGCGCTGGTCAATACGAATCCATTGTTTGCACCGATCAAGGAGATTAGGATAATTAAAGTGACAATAGCAGCACCTTTGTTACCAAGAAAAACAGAAGCAGCATCAGATACGACCAAATCGGAGCCATTCATCCCAGTAAAACCGAGGGTATAGATTAAAACATAATTTAGCAGTAGATAAATAGTTACAACAATCAGCATGCAAAAGATAAGTGACAAGGGAATATTACGTCCGGGATTTTTAACCTCACCAGCCACATATGTAATAAAAATCCAACCATCAAATGTCCAAAGAACAGAAACCATTGCTAATCCCAAAGGACCAACTAATTCTGTAAAAGATTGATCCGAAAAAAAAGGGCTCAGGTTTTGATTCGAACCACCTTCCATTACTAAACCCAGTATGATGATCCCGAATATGGCACCTAATTTTGAGATTGTAAATAGGTTTTGAAACCGAGCTCCTGATTTTACGTCCAGGATATTAATGATGGTCAACAGGACGATAGTAGCAACGGCGATACCTTTAATACTGACATCAGTTATTGGAAAGAAAAATCTCAGATATTCCGAAAATGCAACTCCGACTGCAGCAATGGAAGCTGTATTAATAACTGCTACGGCAGACCAACCGTATAGGTACCCCCAAACCGGACCATATGCTTCACTCAAGTACACATATTGACCACCGGCTCTGGGCATGGCAGCACCTAACTCAGCCACAGAAAGGGCTCCAAAAAGGCTGACTATACCACCTGCAATCCATACCATAAAAAAGAGTGAGGCTGAACCAGTAAACATGGCAACGGTTGCTGGAACCATGAATATTCCTGATCCAATAATTCCGCCGGCATTGATCATGGTGGCATCCAGCAAGGAAAGAACCCGCTTCAGTTTCGGTTGATCAGACATTGACAGAATGAAAAAAAGTTATTTCTTTTCCCAGAAATCTTCCAGTTCGACACCTAGTCCATCGGCTACCCGATTAACGTAGGCGAAATAAGCCACAATTTGGTTAATATCTAAAATGGCACGATCATTGAAGCCTGCATCTCTAAGACGATCCACATCTTCCAAGATCATATCCCCGGGACGCTCAGTGAGTTTAACGGAATAATCCAACATAGCCATCTGTTGGGGAGTAATATCCGCAAGTTTATAATCGGACTTTAATTGATTGACCAGGGTTTTATTTTTTGTGAGTTTGAGAAGACCTTCTCCATGGTGAATTATTCAGTAATGGCACTGATTAATAGTGGAAACCACAACCGCAATCATTTCTTTCTCACGCCTCTGGACGCTCGATTTACCATACATGGCCATTTTATACAGCCGAACATGAGCATCCAAGGATTCAGGATTTAGACTGTGAATCTTTAGAATATTATCCACACCACCCCAGGGCTCTATTAAATTTTTATACTGATCTCTTAAAGAACCAGTTGCTTTTTCTTCGTTTATTACATTAATCCAAGCCATCATTTTTCCTACTTAATTAGATAAAATATAAACATATTTTAGTTCATATTTACTTCTGAATTAGAAAGTTCATCTAAGTAATATCCAACAGTAAAAAAGAATTCAAGAATTAATCATATGAAAAAGATTTCTATACTCACTGGGGCTGGCATGAGCGCTGAAAGTGGCCTNAGAACATTTCGCGATAGNGATGGCCTGTGGGAATCACATAATGTATATGATGTAGCGACACCCGAAGCCTGGCAAAGGGATCCTGAATTAGTCCTCAAGTTTTACAACGAACGTCGAAGACAGATTCAAAAAGCAAAACCTAACAAAGCACATTTGGCATTGGCTAAACTTGAGAAGAAATATGATGTTCGTATCATCACTCAAAACATAGATGACCTTCATGAAAGGGGCGGTTCCACACAGGTACTGCATCTTCATGGTGAAATTAATAAAGTGCGGAGCACAGTTGATTCCAGATTAATTTATGAATTGGATCATTGGGAAATGAAACTTGGAGATACCTGCGAAAAAGGGTCTCAGCTCAGGCCTTATATTGTATGGTTTGGTGAACCAGTACCCATGATTGAAAAGGCAATCCCGATTGTTGAAACCGCCGATATTGTTATTATAATCGGGACATCCTTAGGTGTATACCCGGCGGCAGGTTTAGTTAATTATGTAACACCATTGTCAGAAAAAATTTATATTGATCCAAAGGGACTTACAGAAAATGATACTAATTTTAAAGTAATAAAAGAAAAAGCCGGAGTAGGCGTACCAACATTAGTAAATAAATTGTTATGAGTTATTTTTATGTTTATTAAACTAATAAAAACCGTGATTTGTTTTACGAGTGCCACTCTTTTATTTAGCCAAGGTATTTCTTTTTCTAAACTCAATTCTAAAGAAAAAAAAATAATTACAAGACAACCAGATCCACGAGCCCATTATTTCTCAATGGCTGTTCAGGGTGGAATTATTATAGCCGGGGCAATATTTTGGAATTATTCTGAACGCTGGACCGGTGAGTTTGGAATCGAAAATGAAGGCTGGTTTGGAGAGGAATCCTATAATGGCGGTGCTGATAAATTGGGTCATGCTTATACATGGTGTTTATTAACCCGTGGCCTAATTCATAATTATGCACGCCATGGATATTCCAGAAAATCTTCTGCTTTTTGGGGATTTACTATCCCTGCTTTCAATGGTATAATTATAGAAATATTGGATGGATATACTGATTATAATGCGTCCTCGGAAGATATTGTTTTTAATCTCTTGGGAAGTGGATTAGGTGCTTACTTATATCTAAATCCGGAATTAGATGAAATGATTCACTTGGATTGGTCGTATTTACCATCCAGTGATTTTAATAAAAATATCAAAAGAGATTTTACCACAGACTACGCTGGTCAAGTGTTCACATTGGAACTAAACGGAAAAGGTGCGCGAAAAATATTAAAATATAACCACCCCAGTGCGATCGATTATCTTCAGTTAGGATTTAGTTATTATTCCAGAGGATATAGCGGCGAATTGAATACGAAGAAACAACGATTCGCAGGGATTTCACTCGGCATTAATCTTCAAGAATTTTTCAAGGAAGGGAGTTCAACTCGAACATTTGTAAAATACTTTAAGGTTCCATACAGCTTTACTGGTATCTTCAGAGAGTTAAATACAAATCAAACAGAAATACAAACTGGGAATACAGTATTTAATTATTGAAAATGAAACACTTTTGGCTCAAGAAATAAACTGAATTATGGATAGAAAAGAATTCTTAACAACAAGCGCTATTTTGGCAGGAGCGACAATTTTACCTTCAAATTCCGTCTTTGCCGAAAATATTAATAACAATGGGATTGACAAACTAACAGATGAGGACAGGAACTTTATTCATCAACCACTGCCTTACAATACTGACTACCTCGAACCATTTATGGACGCAGAAACACTGCATCTACATCATACTTTCCATCATGGCGGTGCAGTTAAAGGAGCGAACAAAGATATAGAAATGATAAAAAGTGTGATGAATAGTGGCGATTTTACACTGGCTGATCACTGGACAAAGAAACTTTCATTTCACCTTTCCAGTCACATTTTGCACAGCATTTTTTGGACAAACTTGGCAAACAAAAAATCTCAACCTACTGGTGATTTACTTAAAAGAATTGAAAAGGATTTTGGTTCTACGAACAAAATGCAGGAAATGATCGCAAAAATATCAAAATCGATAGAAGGAAGTGGCTGGGGAATTCTTGCGTATCAACCTTATTCAGATAATTTGGTGGTTCTCCAATGTGAAAACCATCATAAGTTAACGGTTTGGGGTGCAGTCCCGCTTTTGGTCATTGATGTATGGGAACACGCTTATTACCTGAAATATAAAAATAAGAGAGGCGACTTTGTGGATGCCTTAATGAATATTATCAATTGGGACAATGTAGCGCAACGATATGACATTGCTTTAAAACTAAAATAAAAAGCCTCAATTATTGGAGCCTCTTCACGGGGGATTTTTTTATGTGATGATGGGTAGATTTGGATGTGAAAAGTAGGCTATATTTCACTAAATGGTATATGACCGATTATACTTATCAAACCTTAAACACCTGAAATAGATGAAAATGGTTTATTGGTCAGTAGCTTTGATTATTATCACAAAAGTATGCACCGAATTGATAAAATATATTTAATGAAAAAATACCCACCTGTCAAAGGTGAATAAGGCTGGGTAGGTCAGCTAGGTTGATGGAACAGTATGTAAAGTGGATGCCCGGCTGGGAGAATGAGTATTGGGGCTTTAACCAGGGCACGTTAGGTATTCTGTTGGCCCTGGTGTTGCTGGGCTTCATCATCCGATTACTGGCCATGGAACTGGTCACTCGCGTCTTCAGCAAACTCGCGAAGCGCTCTCCAATCGCGGCGAAGACCATCAGCGAGAGCCGAGGAGCACTCGGCACTGCCGCTGCGGCCGCCTTGTTCTGGCAGGTCAGCGAACAACTGGCTCTGGACATGGATCTGGCTGTCTCCTCCGTAATGATGCCGAATGCCGCCGCCTTCTGGTTGCCTGTGCTCGCTCAACTGCTGATGCTGGGTGCGCTGCTATCCTGGGCTTTGAAGGAGGTCGAGTTGGTCGGGGCTGTCGTCGACTGGTGGGATGATGATGAATTGGATGGTACGGAGAAGACACTGATCAGCGCGCTTGAGAGCGTGCTGCGCTTCCTCATCGTTATATTTGGTGCGATCCTCATCGCCAACGCGCTGGACTTCAACCTCGCCACCCTCATGGCTGGAATGGGNATCTCCGGTCTCNCTCTTGCTCTCGCAGCTAAGGACACCATCTCCAACTTCTTCGGTGCGATCACCGTTCTGATCGACCGGCCATTCAAGGTCGGTGACTGGATATTGACCAAGAACGCAGAGGGTGAGGTCATCGAGATCGGCCTGCGCACGACTCTGCTCCGAACCAGCNNGGACACGATNATTACACTGCCAAACGCGAACCTGGTCAGCCAGGCGGTGGAAAATTATGGCAAGCGCCGATGGCGCCGCTATCAGCCGACCTTCCACCTCGACCTCGATAGCAACCCCGCTAAAGTCAAGAANTTCTGCGGTGGCATCCTTGAGATGATCACCGAGAACCCGCAGACCCTGAGAGAAAGCTCCTCATGGGCGTGTGTGGAGACACTGGGTCCCCAGAGCATTGACGTCAACGTCAACATGTACTGGGACATCGACTCCGGAAAAACCGAACGGGGGGCACGTGAGGTCTTCCTGCTCTCGGTGATGAAACTTGCCATGAGCCTCGGACTGCACTTCTACGAACCACGCGTGCGCCGTCAACAGCCGGAGTGATCATAAGACACTTCTGCTGATGAAATGACCAAAACTGAATTAAACGCATTTGATTTAGATAGTGATGTTGATGTCTACTGACCAACTTGCCATATCTTTAATCATTATTACTACCTTTGGACTTTTCGTATGGGGTCGCTGGAGGTATGATATTGTTTCTATAGTAGCACTTTTTGCGCTTGTAGTAATAGATAAGATTCTTGGGGGTAAAAGTTCGTCACTGATTGCAGATCCAAGCCAAGCTTTCATGGGATTTGGACATCCGGCAGTGGTTACAGTTGCAGCAGTGCTGATCATCAGCCGTGCCTTACGTAATTCTGGTGTTGTAGATCTGATAGTTCGACATGTAAAACCATTTACGAATAAACAGACTGTGCATATTACCAGTCTAAGTGGCGTCATAGCCATCCTATCAGCATTTATGAATAATGTAGGAGCACTGGCATTGATGCTGCCGGTCACGATCAAAACAGCCTGGGATCAGAAACGTTCCCCCAGTATTTTATTAATGCCTATTGCCTTTGCTTCTATCCTGGGCGGGATGATCACCATGATTGGTACACCGCCAAATATTATTATTGCCAATCTGAGGAAGGAACAACAACAACAAATCCTGTCAAGAGCACTGTCAGATAGTTCATCTCAAGCGGCGGCCTATTTAGATCATCTGAATATCTTGAAAGAATCGTTTGAACCAGCTCCGTTTGGCCTCTTTGATTTCACACCAGTGGGGGGCGTTATAGCAATTTTGGGTGTGCTTTTTGTTGCATTGGCAGGCTGGCGACTGGTTCCCAAGGAAAAGCAAATAAAACCAAGTTCCGGCTCACTTTTTTCATTAGACCAATATGTCACAGAAATTCGTTTTCCTGAAGAGAGTACCTTAATTGGTGAATCTGCAGAAGAAATAAACAGGATAACAGGCGATAAGCTAACTCTGATTCGTTATATTGATGGGGAAGGAAAGGTGAAACCCCTGAACCAGGATAATAGAATAAAAGCAGGTGATCAGTTTCTTGCCATGGCCGATCCTGGTGATTTGAAGGAAATAATGGATGAATATGGTTTACGCCTTACTGAAAAAATGCGCTATCGTATTGATTCCTTAAAGGATGAGGACACGACTTTTATTGAAGTAGTAGTTTCACCCGAATCTCCATTAGTAGGACGGGGACGTAGCTATTTGCGAAGGCGGTCATCTAACCATCTGATCCTTATGGCGGTTGCACGACAAGATAAACCAATACATAAGCGTTTGGGCAAGGTACAGTTTCGTGTAGGTGATGTACTTTTGCTACAAGGTCGCGAAGAAGAATTGAAGAATAATATTCTATCCCTTGATCTGTTACCATTGGCTGAACGGGAAATAGAGGTTGGTGTGTTTTCGAAAGTCAGCTATGCCCTGTTGATTTTTGCTGTTGCAATTCTTCTGAGTATGCTATCCATCGTACCCGCAACTGTATCATTTATAGGTGCAATTTTGGTTTATGTTTTTTCGGGGATATTACCAGTACGTGATTTGTATAAGAATATCGATTGGCCTGTTATCGTGTTATTGGGAGCCATGATTCCTTTGAGCAATGCTTTGCAAAGTACAGGCGCCACAACATTAATTGCCGATCAAGTTGTCAGTATGACCCAAGGATTGCCAACTTGGTCAATTATTGCTCTGATTATGGTGATTACAATGTGCTTGTCGGATATTATTAATAATGCGGCCACAGCGCTGATTATGGCGCCAATAAGTGTGGGAATCGCAATCTCAATGGGAGTAAATATGGATCCTTTTTTAATGTCTGTGGCTGTAGGTGCTTCTTGTGCATTCCTAACCCCTATTGGCCATCAATGTAATGCGCTTATTTTAGGCCCAGGGGGTTACCGTTTCGGTGATTATTGGCGTATGGGACTACCCTTAGAGATAATTATTGTCGCAGCAGGGACACCATTGATCTTACATTTTTGGCCGTTGTAGGTAAATATTAAAGAGTAAAAAATGAAACGCCTCTGGCTTAAATAAAAGAGAACACAATGAAAAAGATATTACTAATCGTATTATTGCTGATTGTTAGTAGTGCCTTGGTGGGAAACCACAGCATACGGTTTCAGTGAGCTATTTCTTTCNTTTTTTTCTTATAACAGGCCTTACCATTCCTGTGTATGCCGCAGTTTTCAGTAAGGACAATTTATCTAACAGTGGATTTAATCTCACACTGCATTACACCAGTGAAACAATGGCAAACATATCAGGAGGACTGAAGCGAGGATCAAATTTAAGTGGAATGGGGAATGTTGTTCTCGACTATGCTGCTCAAAAATCCAGTGAAGGTCACTCACATCTATCCCTGCNTGCCAGTGGCATGTTTCTCCACGGTGAAAGTCCAAGTAAAAAATACATTGGCGACGAACTGGGAGCCAGCAATATTGACGGATATGACAGCATTCGCCTTTACGAATTGTGGCTTCAACTTTCCTTTTGGAACAACCGCGGATCATTGCGATTCGGCAGTTTGCTGGCCGATGAAGAATTCGCTTTCACTGAACTTGGAGGTTTGTTCTTAAACAGCGCTTTTGGCTGGCCGGCCTTCATTTC
Organism: Fidelibacterota bacterium; assembly: GCA_002716525.1. Classification (GTDB taxonomy): domain Bacteria; phylum Fidelibacterota; class Marinisomatia; order Marinisomatales; family TCS55; genus TCS55. The sequence continues at coordinate 35,294 of PBBH01000002.1, forward strand.
AGCTAACACGGTAAACACCGGGCCCGCATTCTTTGTGACAGCACCTGGAATCCGGATGCGNTTGGAATCCACAAAATCTTGGTANATCCAGGGAGGCATCTATGATGGAGATTCATTCGACAATCCGGCGGGCGACGGCAACGCAAGTGCCTACGGCGTCCACTGGCAGATCACTCCGCAGCAGGGATACTTCTCCATGTTCGAGATCGGGCATATGAATAAGCAAATATCCCAGAACACAGCCGTGCCGTCATTCTTCAAACTGGGCGGTTGGATCCATTCAGCATCATTTGATGATCACCTGACAGAATCACCGCACCGCGGAAACTACGGACTCTATTTCACTATGGAACGATCTATATGGAGAAACAATCGCAAAGGGCAGGAATTGGGGATTTTTTTCCGCAGCGGTTTGGCCCCGAGGGATCGCAACCGGTANGAATTAGCCATTGATGGCGGATTCAACTTTCTCAATCCATTCACAAAAATGGAAAGAGATGTGGTTGGTGCGGGAATCTCCTTTGCAAAAGTAAGTGACAATATTCGCCAAGCAGAAGAACAAACCGGTATAATTCCGGTTTCTGATTATGAACTTGCCTTCGAAGTCACTGGACAGTTCCCGGTGACACCGTGGTTGACATTACAGCCAAATGTACAGTGGATTCACCATCCGGGAAGCTCAAGCACTCTCTCAAATGCCCTCGTGGTATCCATTCGGTCAACTTTCACTTTCTAGGGTATTTCCTTCAAATAAAAGAGACACCCACTGGAGCACTATTGGAGCAGATTTAGTACATTAAAGAGTNAATTTTGACAAAATAATCGCTCCTTTATAATTCAACAGAAACAGTATCTTCNACAATATGCATAAAATATCGTGCCCGCGGGAGGATTCGAACCCCCGACCAAGTGATTAAGAGTCACCTGCTCTACCAACTGAGCTACACGGGCAAAAATTAAATATGAAATTATGTTGTTTATTGAGGGACGACAAAAGAAAAATTAATATTTAAAGTNTTACTTTAGGTGTTGCAATAAAAAATTCTAAAAAATATTAAGATTCTCTATTGCCTTCAATTTTTCTGTGCTATTATATTGGTATTCCTCTTTGGAGGGATTCATTTATGAATTCGAATTAAAGAGGTTGGCAAATGAGAAAGTGATAGGGCTCTGGGTT
>PBBH01000003.1 GCA_002716525.1 Fidelibacterota bacterium
TCCGCGTATTGTCCTTTTACATAAAGAATATCCCGTGTTTTATCTCCACCTGGAAGAGTATTGGCAATGGGCCGGCTGGAAATAACTTGAAGTTTCTTGGGGTCATATAAAAGGGCATTATCAATACCCCGTTCGTCAGGTGATTCATAGTGAATGATTTCGTAATCTCGACCAGTATAGGCTCGGTTTAACTCTTCCAAAACATAACGATTTTCCACCTCACAAAGTCCAACTACATCAGAATTGAGATCTGCTAGCACTTCTGCTGAGTTTTTTAATTTTAATTCATAAATTTTTTGAGTGACATTTTTTCGACCTCCAATGGCAAACTCATCATCATTTTTATTCGGATCATTTTCCATATCAAATAAATTTTCAACATTCCAGAAGCTAATAGACAAATTTGGCGTTTCCTGGCTGCAGGAAGCGATAAAAAGCCCAAATGTGACCCAAATCACAGAAATAATCGATTTGCGCATTAAATGGGGAACCTTTTGCAATAATAAGGGTCTAATGATTAGAGCGGGCGCGAATTTTCTCTTGCCAACTCCTTTTACCTCGATACCCTCCTTGGTTAGGATCGCGCTCGCTTTTTTCATTTTCGGCGGAAAGAGACTCTAACCGGTACACCAAATAAATCAAAATTTTCCCGCAGTTGATTTTCAATAAAGCGCCGGTAACTCATGGGTATGAGTTTTGGATAATTGGAAAAAATAACAAACAGGTGTGGACCAGTATGTACCTGCGTCATGTATTTCATGTTAATCACTTTACCACGAGTCGCTGGAGGCGACTGCTGAGCGATGACCTTCTTCAAAAATTGATTTAACTTAGCTGTAGCAACCTTATTCTGTCTTGTTTCATAAACAGATTGCGCAATGCCCAAAACCTTGGATACGCGCTGCTTGGTTAAGGCCGAAATATACAGGATTGGATAATGAGCCAGAGATCGAAACTGGTATGCAATTTCATCTGTGAAGTCCTTCATAGTATGTGTTTCCTTATCTACCAGATCCCATTTATTTACAATTATCACCAGCCCTTTACCCTTCTTTATTACATAATCCATAATGGATTTATCCTGTGTACTAAATCCTTTTTCGGCATCGATTAGTACCAGAGAGACATCACAGTGTTCAATGGCACGCTGGGTACGTATTGTACTGTAAAATTCGATACTTTCATTGATCTTACTCCGCTTTCGAAGACCCGCGGTATCAACCAGAGTAATTGTTTTACCATAATATTTTAATAATGAATCAACGGAATCCCTTGTTGTACCAGCAATGGGTGTGACAATTGTCTGCTCTTTCTGAAGCAACGCATTGGTCAGAGAAGATTTACCGACATTTGGCATACCAACAATTGCTAATTGCATGCCCTTTTTAACTGCAACGGTTGGTTTCACATCTTTTAAATTTAGAATCTCCAGAATCATATCCAATAAATCCCCCGAAAGTCTTCCTGTAAGAGCTGATACTGGTTTAATTGGATCAATGGCCAACTCATAATAGCCATTGATTTGCTGGTCTGATTCTAAACTATCACATTTATTAACCACCAGAATGACCTTTTTGCCCGATTCCCGTACGAACTGTGCAAGCGTTTTATCTGAAGCTGTGGAATCTTCCCGCCCATCAACCATCAACAGGATTAGATCTGCCTCTGCTACCGCTGCTTGCGCCTGCTGACGAACAGCACTATTAAATATATCTAAATCCTCAGGAATATAACCGCCGGTATCGATAAAGGTTAGATAATGACCTGCCCATTCCATCTCGCCATAAATACGATCTCGTGTAATTCCTTCGATAGCATCAACAATTGCCTTTCTTTGTTTTAAAACACGATTAAAAAATGTTGATTTACCAACATTGGGTCGTCCCACTATTGCAATTATCGGATTTTCCACGGATTTAAACTAATTTAAATGTTTGAAAAAAGAGATGGGCTTATCATCGGTAACAACTACCGGTGTACCAATCGCACTGGAAATCTGTTTCAACGACATATCGTCCAGTGTGACAGTGCCTGTTTCACTTAAAATCCGATCTGAAAAAATAACCTTGTCGCCTAGGTCTTTTCCTGAAAGTTGGCTCACAATATCTTGTCCAACAAGTAATCCAGAAACGGTTACTTCATCTTTACCATAAAAATCATTTTGAATCGGAATATAATTGATATTCAAATTATCAATAGAATCCAAAGTAGGTAGCCAGTGGGAACGAAACCAATTTTCTACTAAGGTACCGGTACACACAGTTACTGTTTTCGGTTCATCCAATTTTGGCTTAAGGTCCGCCATACCTGCCTGCCACTGTTCCCAAAAAAAAGGAACCTGCCCTACTCCATTTTCTGACAAATCAGAGTCTTCATAATACTCAACCCCAGGAAGATCCTGACCAGTCACTAAAAACCATTCGTCACTCAAAAAAACGAATCGACGACCATCTTTTAATCTATATTTCTTATCAAGACTTTGGGCAAAAGGAATGAGTTTTTCAGCATATTCTACGGTCACCGGCGCAATAAAGGGTAAATTTTCCCGATGTTTCGTCAATCCCACTGGAACAATTGATAAAGTACGGGCTATGGGTGAGAATTGATGGATATCAGAAATTGTTTTTTCTAGAAACGAGCCGTCATTCCAATCTGGACATAAAACCACCTGAGAATGAAGTCCAATCCCGTTTTCGGTCAAATATTCAAATTTTCTTAACAGGTTGTCATCCTTCCCATAAAGAAACATTTCCAAACGCTTATCCGGTTGCGTTACATGAACAGAAATGTATAGGGGCGTGAGGCGCTGGTCTACAATTCGTTTTAATTCCTTCCATCCCATATTGGTCATAGTTATATAATGTCCGTGGAGAAATGAAAGGCGAAAATCCCCATCTCTGAAATATAGGGCATCCCGCATTCCCGGTGGATTCTGATCTACGAAACAAAATATGCAGTCATTTGCACATTTACGAATGCGAAAATCTTCGAATTCCAAGCCCAGATCATCATCATAATCCTTATCGATATCATACTCTTCGATATGGTCTTTATGCCGGACACGCAATACAATGTTTTCATCCGATGATTTAAATCGGTAGTCAATAATATCACGTACACGGGAACCATCAATCGCTTCGATACGGTCTCCCGGTTTAAGGCCCAACAAGGCACCGGTACTGTTTTCGCTGACAGATAGGATTTTCATGGGGCGGAATTTACACCCTTAGGTTTGTTTCAAATTCGAGAATAAAATAATCAGGATTCAGCTTTTTAAACTGAATTCTAACGGATCAATAGATTGTATTAAATTCTTTAAATCGGCTTTAGGTAAGGCTGTCAGAGGTGGCCTAAGATATTGCCAACCTTCATCTTTGCGGTAATATTCAATCAGGCCTTTTAATGCTGAAATCAGAGGATACTTTTGGACAGCAGTTCTAAACCCATCAATCTTTTTTTGGAGAATAATGCTTTTTTCATTATCATTATAAAATGCTTCATAAGTCTGTTTTACCATGCCTGGGTTCACATTCCCCGTACCAGTGATCACCCCTGCCGCACCTTTTTCAAGCGCCTTGGATAAAAATATTTCAGATCCTGGAAACATATTTATCTGAGGGCATTTTTCCATAATCTGGGACGTATTATCCCAATCTCCAGAACTATCTTTATATCCAACAATATTTTTAGGGAATTTTTCTGAGAGTATTTCAACTAAATCAACACTAAGCGCAATACCGGACAATTGCGGAAAGTTATACAAGTATATTTTTAAATGTTTATTATCTATTCGATTAATTATTTCCGAATAATTATTCACTAGTCCATTAACAGATGGATTTTTATAATAAAAAGGCGGTAAAACAAGATGATTAAAATATCCTAGGCCAATTGCGTGCTCAATCAATGCAATCGTATCTGTGAGGGCGCTGCATCCGGTACCAACTATCACTTTTTCATTCGAAATACCCTCCTTTTTGACCCATTCCAGCAGCAGCATACGTTCCTGAACCGAAAATGAATTCGCTTCTCCATTGGTACCAAAAAGAACTACGCCATTTATCTCATGCTGAAATAACCAATCGAGATGGTGGAAAAATCGATTTTTATCAATTAATAAGTCGGAATTCTGAGGTGTGAGCACAGGAACCCATACACCTTTTAATGCACTCATTCTAAAGCCCACTTTCACTTGTGATAGCCGTCACGTAGAATCCAATTAATACGCGATAATTTTCAGTCGTTACAATAAGTCTCATTTGACATATTACGCATATATTATTTGTATGAAATGGGGACGTCCCTCCACGTCCCCATTATTATTTCTTATTATGGTATAGCATATACTTCGTTGTTTCATATATGCCCTTTAAGCGACCTAAATATCGATCCGTAATTTCCGGATATTTATCCCTTACATTCACTAATGGTTTATCGGACCATAGTTCATGCAATTTAACTCTTGAGCCATCTCTAGACATCGATAAATAATAATCTTGGCCAATAACGGCGATGTGTTCCTTTGCCATTTTTTTATTTATAATCAATGCTAACGGGTCAATTGGAATTTCACTATTCAATAAGTCCCGCCCCATTGTTCTGTTCTCATAAGGTTTTCCGGCCAAACCATTTATGGTAGGTAATATGTCAACCAATTGAGAAACATCATTCCGTACAACTCCACCTTTAATAAGTCCAGGACCATAAATCAGGAATGGAACTTGGTAAGATCTTATTTTTAAATCATAATCAGATTTAGGCATATGAAATGCTCTTGGATCTGATGTTCCATGATCACCAAAAAATAAAAAAATCGTATTGTTAAAATAAGGAGCTGTTTCTGCTGAAGAAATATATTCTCCAACCGCATGATCCAGCATTCTCATAGCATTATACTGTTCTTTTGAATCAAACCCAGCATTAGACAAGACTGTTTTATCTACATCTATTAAATCAAACCCTTCAATATTTTTTGGGATTGAATAAGGGCGATGATTCGTGGCAGTCTGAACTATAGCAAAGAAAGGTTGAGATTGATCAATATTTTGAAAAGTCTCGTGGGCAACTTTGAACAAGTCATTATCAGCAATTCCCCAAACATCCAACCTGGGATAATCCATATCCTCTTGTTCCATAATTTTGATATCAGGAATATTATTTTTCAAAAGGCCTCTCACATTACGCCAACTGGCACTGCCGCCCATGATATAATATTTCTCATACCCGGTTAATGCATTGATTAATGAATATTGGTCCACTATCCGAGGATTACTGGATGCCGTCTCCACTCTTGACACATCATGGATACCCGTGACCATTCCAAAAACTGATCGAGCCGTACCAACCATGGGGATATAAAAACGGTCAAAGAAAATACCTTCTGTAGACAACTGATCCAGGATCGGTGTGGCGTTCAATGGATTTCCAGACCGTGTCATTCGATTGTATCCCACCGATTCCAAAAAGATAATAACAAAGTTGGGTTGATTTTTGATCTTCCGTCCATCCACAGCACGCACATAGGATAAACGCTTTGCATCTGGTTTTTTCACACCCAATTCCTGGATCATAAGGTCATAATATTCCCTTGTCTTCCCTTCGTTGAAATCCTCTAATACAAATGAGCGCGTCTCATTAAAGTAAAGAATCGGGTTCAGACCCGCTGCAACAATAAAAGGATCTTCACTAAAATAGGCATCACTCCATAAGAGCCTGTACTGACGGAAGGTACCCCACATGGCAAAAAGAAAAATGATGCCCCCCATTGTGAATCCAAAAATTTTATGGCGAAATCTGAACAGGTTAGGTCGGTCATCCAGGAATCGGAATGCACGCTTGATACCGTTCCACGTACACCCAATAATAATCGCCAACCCCAGCAACATCCATCCCATAGGGTAGGACTCCCAGGCCATGTTTAAAGCAATCAACGGATTCTCCAATAATTTAAAAGATGAAATATCGAGGCGATGGTCTAAATAGGCATAATTTCCAAAATCAAAGGCATACAGAAAGATGATCACAACTGCGGCTAAGCATAAATAGATACGTGCTATCTTTCTTAGTAAAAAATGCGTCATGGGGTTGAAAATCGGAACCATCAGAGCCAGCCCTAGGGGCAGTAAGATGAAACAGGCCAAGCGGAGATCAAACCGCGTGCCGATCCAAAAAGCACGAATCAATTCAGAAGGAGTTCCGGCCATCCCTGATATGAATACCCAAACGAAGGCCAATCGGAATAATAAAAATACGATGAAGAAAGAAAGGACGGCCCCAAACATGAATTTCAAGCGGCGTGAGTAATAAAACAAATTTAACAAGTATAAATTGCGGTTTTAGCGATTTATCGCTTTTCAATTTGAATAATGATTCGCAACCTTACGTTGAAATTTAGCTGAAATCGATTTGGCGATCTTCATGATTAGATTATCAATCGATGGCGCAAATATTTCCTCGCGTTTTACCAACCTTTTATACCTGTCACTTAAAGCACGTTTATCCCCATCATAGGTAGCCCATTCGTAAAAAAAAATTTCTTTCCCACTCAAATTTCCAGTAAAAATAGTCTCACTGTTGTTTATATCAGTAATTTGATAAGATATGTTCAAAGTTGCTCCGGCACTTTTTTTATAATGATTTACAGTTGCTTTTACTTCCCCTTTAATGTTTTTTGTTTTTTCCACACCTGTAGAATCCACATATTTTTCTTTTCGTATAACAACTTCTTTTTTCTGTTTAATTCCTTCTTCAGAGATTTTTTCCACGGGCCTATGTGTGGTGACTATCGTAGCGCTTAATATATGATCAGCTCCGGATAGCTGCCCAATTTTGATATAATTGTTTTCTGTGATTCCAGCCTGCACCAATCCCTGCTCATTAAGAATTGCCCTTAACTGGTCTCGAGTAATAATCCGTAAAAATTCTTTTGAAGCAGTACTTTGTTGCATCATCATTTGATTTCGAATAAAACTTGCTAAATTATTATTCCCACTAAACGGCCGAATCAATAGTGTAATGGTAGCGGCTGCTCTTGTCTCTTCATACAATTCTTGAGCATTCTTATAGTTGGCAACAAATTGTTGTGCCAATTTGAAATTGATTGCTGCTGCTTTCTGACTTTTCTTTGAGATATCATCTCGATATTTCATTCCCATGGTATAATGATAATCTGCAGCTAATGGCCTGGCTTTTTTTAGTTCATCGGAATAATCTCCAACTACTAAAGTCAGATTATAATTCATTAGAATTTTAAGAATGGATTTAACCAATTCAACTTGGTTTCCCAAGCTCTCGAGAGCTTCATATTCATAAACCAAATCAGGCCATTTCGAAGCGTCTTCAAGGGTCTTAAGCTTATCGATATTTGATTGATGGCGTGTTACAGCTAGGGGATAAGCTAATTCAAGCAAAGCTATCCCTTTTTGATTATCTGCTTTTATCTGAAGAGATCTTGATATAGAATGAACGGCAGAATCATAATCACCAATTTGATAATATTTTTTTGCCGATGAATATTCGCTATAGCCAGGTATAAATATCGCACAAGACGAAATGAGAAAAATCGATGATATTATAAAGAAAGATAGTTGAGTTTTATGCTTCATAGGATATTTTGAGCGGGCGATGAGAATCGAACTCACGTCTCCAGCTTGGGAAGCTGGGGTAATAGCCATTATACGACGCCCGCGAATGGATTAAATTTATATTAGAAAAAACAAGTGCCCCAGAGTTTCAATTCCAAAAACTTGTAATATTAAATTATGCCCCTCGATGATGATTATTTTTTTAATCCGATTAGTCATTTTATTCCATTCAATTTATGGCACATTTTTAATTCAAGCGTGTGGACAAATTGTGGATAACTATTTTATTTCACTTTTTTATAGTCGGTATTTTCCTGTTTTTTACTTTTATTCTTGGAGTCTTTATTTTGGTTTGATATATTTGTTCTGCCAACCAAGTCGATTATCACTTTTTCGATTGTCAGCCTATAATTGAACGCTGTTTTTTTAAAACTCCACATACCAAAAAGGAATGATTTTAAATGGCTGAAGCGATTGAACTTAACTTCCCTGCGGGGAAGACCCCCTCAGAAAAAATCAATACAATTGTTGAAGAAACTGTTCGTGAGCTCACGAAAGAAGTCGACCAACAAGACCTTTCGAATGAACACAACCCCTATTTAATCGAAAATTATTATGATGGCGATAACCTCGGCGCTGATGTACTAAAAAATAAATACCTCGCACCCTGGGAAAACCATCCTTATGAATTATGGGAACGCCAGGCCACTGCTTTGGCTTCGGTTGAGCGCACAAAAAAATTAAGAGAGACGTGGGAAAAGAAATTTTATTCTATCCTTGAAGACTTCAAGTTCACATCAGGCGGTCGCATCATGCATGGTGCCGGCAGAGAAGATATTACTACTACCTTAAATAACTGCTATGTGGTTGGAATTCAAGATGATTCCATCAATGCTATATATAAAACAATAGAAGAAGAAGCTCGAACATATAAATACGGTGGAGGCTGCGGTCATGATCTATCCATCCTGCGTCCATCAGGGGATGAAATTAATGGAACAGGTGGTCAATCCTGTGGTCCCGTCGGGTTCATGAATCTATTTAGTGAAAACACCAATACTATTGCCCAACACGGACGCCGTGGTGCCAATATGCAAACTTTACGCATAGATCATCCGGATATTGAAAAATTCATCGGAATCAAAACGGGTGATATCAATATGGTAAAATACTCTAATATATCCGTTCTATTGACACATGACTTCATGGAAGCAGTAGAAAATGATACCAAATTTGATCTCAAGTGGAACAATAAAGTATACAAAACAGTTCATGCCCGTGAACTATGGGATACTATTATTGACCATGCCCATAGGAGTGCGGAACCCGGCTTGATTTTCTGGGATACGATGACTGACTACCACAACGCGGAATATTGCAGTCCTTTAGTATCCACAAACCCTTGCGCAGAACAACCTTTACCTGATGGCGGATGCTGTAACCTTGGTTCCATAAATCTGGACAGATTTGTTGATAATGAAGGCAATTTTAAAATCGATGAATTCAAAGAAACAGTCGGTATTGCAACACGTTTTCTAGATAATGTCATTGATTATAACCTGGATCGTCATGCTCTGAATTCTCAAAAAGAGAACGCAACCGATGACCGCCGTGTTGGTTTAGGTATATTAGGTCTTGGGGATATGCTAGTGCGTATGGGAATTAAATACGACAGTGAAGATGCGCTACAAACAATAGAGCAGGTCATGCAAATTTTTCGTGATACTGCTTATGATACCAGTGTTGAATTAGCTATGGAAAAAGGTGCTTTCCCAAAATTTGACTGGTCCGGATATCGCAAAAGTAAATTTATTAAACAACTACCTAGACAGATAAGGGATAAAATTAAAAATAATGGGATTAGAAACTCCACCGTCTTAACCGTACCACCTACTGGTAGCGGTGCAATTGTAGCCCGAGTCACCTCAGGAATCGAACCAATTTTTGCTACCTCCTATAAACGACGGGTCAAAAAACAAGATGGTTATGGACAGAAATTCGATGAATACAAAGTATATCACCCGATTATTAAAAAACTTTTTAAAACTGATGAGGACCTTCCAGATTATGTAACAACAGCTCATGATATCGATCCTTATTTCCGGGTAAAAATGCAGGGCATTATTCAAAAATATATCGACAGTTCTATTTCTTCAACAGTAAATCTTGAAGAGAATATTAAACTGGAAACAGTTGCAGATATTTATATGACAGCCTACAAATCCGGTCTTAAGGGAATTACAGTTTATCGTGAAGGGTCGAGGGAAGGTATTCTTTTGACAGATAACAAAGAAGAAAAAGATATAACAGAAAAACAGGCTGTAATATCTCCAATGGAAGCTTCTGCTCCGGAGAAAAAAACTGGCACAGAAAAACGACCAAGGATCCGACCAAATACAACAGCAGGAATCACACGTCGAATTCGAACCGGCGAAGGGACTCTGTACATTACCATCAATCAAGATGAAAACGGTTTATGTGAAGTCTTTACAACGATCGGTAAAGCCGGTGGTAATGCAGCGGCTCAGTCAGAAGCAATTAGTCGACTTATATCTCTGGCATTACGCTCAGGAATCGACCCAAATGCAATCATCAAACAACTGAAAGGAATTAGTGGACCAAACCCCACTTGGGAAGATGGTCGGTTAATCCTTTCAACCCCTGATGCAATTGGAAAAGCACTCGACGACTACCTAAGCGAAAATCCCGATGGACATCGTCAAGGTAAAGTTTCTGATTTAGATGAAGATAATCGTAAAACAACAATTACTATGGCTACAACCGAAGAAGTAACTGAACATCAACAGAATGTCACTGATTTTACCTTTAAGAATATCACTACCTGCCCTGATTGTGGTGGTTCGGTAATGCATGAAGGCGGTTGTGTGACCTGCCCAGGTTGTGGTTTCTCAAAATGTGAGTGACTTAATTCTATTACATTTCTTAAATAAAAAAAGCCCCGAATTAATTCGGGGCTTTTTTTATCAAAAATCCGATTGCAAAGAATTAATAATCCATTAATTCTTTCTCCTTCTGTTCTTGTATCTCATTTAAATTTCCCACATGATCATCCGTTAAAGTTTGGATTTCATTTTCCTGTTTACGTATTTCATCTTCAGAAACATGTTCCTTCTGCCCAAAATCTTTCACATGATGNAGTNCATCTCGTCTCACATTGCGAACAGCAATACGGCCTTCTTCAATCAACTGATGNACATATTTAATNAAATCCTTACGGCGTTCTTCCGATAATGCAGGAATCGGCACTAAAACTGCATTCCCATTATTGCTNGGGGTTAAGCCTAAGCTTGACTCCATAATNCCTTTTTCAATAACAGAAATTAANGATTTTTCAAATGGCTGTATCGTAATCAACCGTGGCTCAGGTACNGAGATGTTTGAAACCTGGTTCAAAGGCATCATTGAACCATAATATTCGACCTGTATTGAATTTAACAAATCAGGGTTCGCCCGACCCGTTCGTACTTTGGCTAATTCCATTCGCGAATGTTCAACAGCCTGATCCATCCTATGAACAGCGTCTTTATAAATATCCTGCAGCACAATTATTCTATAATAGTCGTTCCAATATTCTTCCCTTCAGCAATGCGTTTTAAATCACCCTTATTATTAATATTAAAAACACATATAGGTAAGGCATTTTCTTTACATAGCGTTATTGCTGTTAAATCCATCACCCGAAGGTTTTTTTCTAATATTTCAGTGAAAGAAACGTTATTATAGCGTACAGCATCTGAATATACAACTGGATCCTTGTCAAACACACCATCCACTTTGGTTCCTTTTATAAGTACTTGTGCTTTGAGTTCAGTGGCGCGCAAGGCGGCAGCCGTATCCGTCGTAAAATATGGATTTCCAGTGCCACCGGCTACAATTACAACCCTACCCTTATCTAAATGACGGAGTGCACGACGACGAATGTAAGGTTCTGATATTTGAGAAACAGTAATCGCCGAAAGTGTTCTTGTTTCAACACCCGTCTTTTCCAATGCATCCTGTAGACTGATAGCATTCATTATTGTTGCCAGCATACCAAGATAGTCACCAGTAACACGATCCATACCCTTACTGGCAGCTTGCAGGCCTCGAAAGATATTCCCACCACCTATAATAAGAATGATGTCAACACCCATTTCATGGATTGATTTAATTTCGTTGGCTAGTTGGGTCGCCTTGATAGGATCAATGCCAAAATCCTGATCACCGGCAAGTACCTCCCCGCTTAATTTGAGAAGGATGCGCCTGTAAACAGGGCTCGACATCTAATACTTAGTGAGGTTGTCCGTTACTGGAAGCTTCGCCGATGGCGTAACGGATAAAACGATTAACAACAATATTTTCACCGAGCGTAGCAACCATTTCGGCGATAAGATCGCCAACTTTTCTATCAGAATCTTTAATATATGGTTGTTCTAATAAACAGGATTCCGCGTAAAATTTTTCCATTCGGCCTTCAACAATCTTTTCAATAACATTTTTTGGCTTACCAGAATCTTTGGTTTGTTCAGTAAAGATTTCTTTTTCATGATCAACAATAATTTGATCAATATCTTCACGCTGAATTGCTAAAGGATTCGTTGCCGCAATTTGCATGGCTAAATTATGGGATAATTCTGAAAAACTTTCTGTTTTCGCAACAAAATCAGTTTCACAATTTAATTCTACCAAAACCCCTAAGCGTCCTCCCTGATGAATATATGAAAAAATCACACCTTCTTTGGTAGTTCTTGCGCCTTTGTTTTCCGCTTTGGTAATACCTGATTTTCGTAAATGATCAATGGCTTTTTTCATATTGCCACCAGTTTCCAATAGTGCTTTTTTACAATCCATCATACCAGCCCCGGTTTTATCTCGCAAAGCTTTTACAGTTTTGGCATCGATGCTCATTTATCTTCTTTCTCCTCAACAAGTTCTAATTTTTTTTCTTCTGTAGCAACCATTTCTCTTGTTTCATCGACTACTGCTGTGGTTTTGTCCTCTCCATCAATTTTACTTGATTCTGTTTTTATTTTTTGCTCACCTTTATCAGATTTTTTTTCTGCTTCCCCGCCAGAATTAAGAATGGTGTCAGCGATTACCGATATAATAAGTTTGATCGTCCGAATTGAATCATCATTAGCAGGAATCGGATATTTAATTTGAGTTGGATCCGTATTAGAATCTACAATCGCAATAATCGGAATGCCTAACCGGTTAGCTTCCATAACCGCCGTACTTTCAAGATTTGCATCAACAATGATAACTGCATCAGGAAGGCGGCGCATATCTTTTATGCCTCGATGTTGGTCTGATAGCTTAATACGTTCCCGATTTAACATTTGGATCTCTTTTTTTGTCTGATTTTCATATATTTGAGACCCTTCTTTTTCCAGCAAATGTAAACGTTTAATACTTTTCTTAATTGTTGAAAAATTAGTAAGTGTGCCACCGAGCCATCGTTCTACCACATAAAACATAGAACAACGGTCTGCTTCCTCCTGGACAATATCCTTTGCCTGTTTTTTTGTTCCTACAAATAAAAATTCAGCCCTCTTTTTGGTTTTTGATCGAATAAAGTCAAGTGCATTTTCTAAATGACGGATTGTTTCTTCCAAATTAATGATATGAACCCCATTTTTTTCCATAAGGATAAAAGGTTTAAAATTAGGGTTCCATTTGCGCGTCACGTGCCCAAAATGTGCACCAGTAGCTAGTAAATCTTCAAATTTGACTTTTGACATATAGATTTAACGTTTTGAAAACTGGAATTTTTTTCGAGCGCCAGGTTGTCCATATTTTTTCCGTTCCACTTCACGAGCATCACGAGTAAGGAAACCCGCATTTTTCAATACAGATCTGAAGTCGGTACTGACATCATTTAATGCACGCGCAATACCTAAGCGTATGGCGCCGGCTTGTCCAGAAAGGCCCCCACCTTTAACATTTACAGAAACATCATAGGATTCACGTTGATTAGTTAAATCCAAAGGCTGAGTAACCACAATCGCAAGGCTTTCCCGACAAATATAATCTTTAAATGGACGGCCATTGATCATTATATTTCCTTTTCCTGGTTTCATACAAATCCGAGCTACAGATCCTTTACGCCTGCCAACAGTATTATAAACTGGATTTACCATTAAATATTCAATTCTTTTGGTTGTTGTGCCATATGAGGATGATTTGGACCAATGTAGACTTTTAGGTGCTTTATAATAGCTCTACCTAAACGATTTTTTGGAAGCATACCCCACACTGCCTTTTTCACTATGCGCTCTGGATGAGTGCGCCGTAGTTGATCCAATTTTGTAAAAGTAGTTGATCCAGGAAATCCCGAGTGTTTGAAATAAGTCTTATCCATTTCCTTTGTACCTGAAACTTTGACTTTTTCAGCATTGACTACGACTACAAAATCACCCATATCCATATGGGGCGTAAATGTAGGTTTATGTTTCCCACGCAAAATTTTTGCTACTTCACTGGCGAACCTACCCAAGGTTTTGCCTTCGGCATCGGCTATATACCAATCTTTTTGTATTTCGGCAGCTTTTAGTGATCTTGTTTTCATGATTTTCAGTACAAAAATAGCCTGAAAAACTAGACTAACATCTCCATGGTAGTCAACTATAATTCATGGTATAGTCTATTAAGGAAAACTAGTGATATGACCCTTTACAATTGTGTATTTCACGCGGCCATTCAGAGATTGACCAATATAAGGTGAATTTACTGACCGTGAATAAATATCGGTTTTGCTGAAAATCCATTCTTCAGTTGGATCAATAATAGTTAATTCTGCCATTACTCCTTTTGCAAATAAATCGGTTTCAAAATTCATAATTTTCCGAGGATTAACTGTCAACATTTGAATCAATTTTAGTATATCCATCTTGTTTTGTATAACCATGACCTGATTTACAACTCCAAAACATGATTCGAGCCCAATCATACCAAAAGGTGCTAAATCAAAGGTGCCTTCTTTTTCTTCAATCGTATGGGGTGCATGATCCGTGGCAATACAGTCAAAAATACCATCTTTAACAGCCTTAATAAGAACTTTCCGATCTTCTTGCGAACGAATAGGCGGTGCCACTTTCAGGTTGGTGTTATAGGTTTTTAAATTTTCATCTGTAAAAAACAAGTGGTGGGGTGTCACTTCAGCGCTGATTTTTTCATTCTTTTTCTTTATTTCTTGTATATGATGTACCGATTTAGCCGAACTTACGTGGGGTACATGGAGTTGGGCACCGGTCAATTCTGTTAATTCCAAATCTCGATGAATCATATTCGATTCTGAAATATCCGGACTTGCAGGAAGACCTAAATGAGTTGCAATCTTTCCTTCATGCATCATCCCATCCTTTTTTAAGCACGGGTCTTCGGCGTGATTAATCACAGGTACATTAAACATAGTGGCATATTCAAGAGCATTACGCATGATGCCCGCATCGGTCACAGGTAGACCGTCATCACTAAAGGCTACTGCTCCTTCAGAAAGCATGGCACCCATTTCGGTCAATTCCTGTCCAGCCTGCCCTTTGGTAATGGCACCAATCGGATGAATATGAATTGGACATTCTTCAGAACGATCGACGGTATAACGGATCGATTCTGGAGAGTCCAATGGCGGATCTGTATTAGGCATAACACAGACTCGGGTAAAACCCCCAGCTAGTGCCGCCATAGAGCCAGATTCCAATGTTTCCTTATCCTCCCTACCAGGTTCACGAAAATGAACATGAAGATCACAAAATCCATGCGTCACAATCAATCCATCACAATCGACAATATCTGCTACTTTTGGTGGTTCTACTTTACCAATTTTTTTAATCTTTCCATCTTCAATCAGAACATCTCCTTTTTTCCGAGTACCCGCCAAAGGATCTAATATTGTTCCATTTGTGAGAACAATCCGTTTTCTCAATTTTGATATTTTCATATTAATTTTTTCCTACTTCTTGTTTGCCTCCAAGGAGCAAATATAAAATTGCCATTCTGGATGCAACTCCGTTCAAAACCTGATCCAAAATAATGGCCTGATCGCTATCTGCGATGGCACTATCAATCTCCACACCGCGATTCATTGGACCCGGGTGCATAATGACCATTTCCTTTTTGTGCATCTTTAAACGTTCCGTAGTTATACCAAATAAATTCCGGTACTCCCTCACAGAAGGCAAAAGGCCCCCACCCATCCGTTCGCGCTGAATACGCAACACATTGATCGCATCGGCCCATTCAATCACTTCATCTACATTATAGTTTACTAATACACCCAGATCTTCAGCAAAGGGTGGTATAAGTGTCGCTGGCCCACAGAGCGTGACCTTCGCACCCATGGTCTTCAAACCATATATATTACTAAGAGCAACACGGCTATGGGCTATATCTCCGATAATGCCAATTTTGAGTCCTTTAAGGTGACCAAATTTTTCTTGAAGACTAGTCATGTCCAGGATGGCCTGGGTAGGATGTTCATGGGTTCCATCACCGGCATTAATGACGATAGATTCAATGTGCTGCGTTAGATGGAGTGGAGCCCCTGGTGTGGGGTGGCGCATGACTACAGCATCGATTTTCATAGCTTCAATATTCTGTGCTGTATCTTTAAAAGCTTCCCCTTTTTTTAGGCTGGACGTAGACGCTGAAAAATTAACTGTATCCGCACTGAGCCGTTTTTGAGCAAGTTCAAAGCTGATACGTGTTCGGGTCGAATTTTCGAAAAACAGATTTACAATTGTTTTTCCCTGTAATGAAGGCACTTTTTTGATCGGTCGCTCCAGCACTTCTCTAAAACTGAATGCCGTGTCAATAATCGTCTGAATATCTTCTGCGGGATAATCTTCTAACCCCAGTAGATGTTTATGCTTCATCACCCTTCCTCACTATAATGGGTTAGGGTGACCAAGTCTTTGCCATCCACTTCTTTTAACTGAACTTCTACGTGTTCACCTTCGTGGGTGGGAATATTTTTCCCGACAAAATCGGCACGTATGGGCAACTCCCTGTGACCGCGATCTACTAGTACAGCCAGTTGCACATGATTTGGTCGTCCAAATGCATTCAATTCATCCATGGCGGCGCGAATAGTCCTTCCAGTGAATAATACATCATCTACCAGAACCACAACTTTATCATCGATGGAATCATTAATATCGGTACCCTTCACCTGAGGGACCACCAGTCTATCCCGAAAGTCATCTCGGTGAAAGGTTATATCGACAGATCCCATTGGGACTTCAACTTCAGCAATTTTTTGAATAAGGGATTGGAGCCGCTTTGCGAGGGGTTCCCCCCGTGTGAGAATTCCAACCAGCATGAGCTGATCGGCGCCACCGTTACGCTCTAAAATCTCATGGGCCAGTCGTGTGACCGAACGGTTAACAGCTATTGAATCCATCACCTGTTTTGGCCGGGTAGATGCCATGGGCACCTCCTGATAATAAAAAACCTCCGGGCAGCTTGGAATCCGTTCCGTAGAGGATCCATATCGGAGGTTTAATTTGCTGCCCTTACCTTCTCTCTGGAACGGTTTAAAGGACNNCTGAATNTACAAGAANTTATTNATAAAGTGNCAACTGNAAATATGAANCTTAAATCANCTCANTTTTTGGCTNTNAANCTTCANNTTTTGAATTATTTCTTCAGTNATTACTTNAAGTGANCGTTCCACACTCATTTTAATTNTTAAATCTATTGTTTCTTTTNTGAACCATTTAATCTGNCGGACGGCAAATTGGCGAGTACGCAAGGTTATTTCTGNTTCNAATNCTTCNNNAGANATTTCATCATTTAAATNGGNNATGATCTGNGAATANCCAATGGAATCTAATGGATNGAGNACTTCNTNGGGATATTGCTTCATTAANGTTCTNACCTCATNNANCCATCCTGCTTTCANCATTTTANTNGTNCGTTTTGCAATGCGNTCACCCAATTCATCCAGTTCCCAATCCATATAAATAGTAAATAAATCCAATTNGGNNTGTGAATCTTNTGATTGGTTTTGATAGTGTTCCGTTGGNGGTTTNCCCGTNGATNCATANATNTCNAATGCGCGAATNAGNCGTTTTTTATTNTTGGGATGAACNATTTCNGCATANTCTGGGTCCANNTCCATNAGACGATCCATCANGTTNNTTGNNCCNTTTTTATCNTANTCATNTTCAAGTTGTTTTCTNNCATNCAAGATCCGAGANNCTTTCCTCAAANATNCCNTTNGTGATNGCTCNATAATAGAGGCCAGCCCCACCGCAAATGANNGGNNTNTTTCCNCTTGATTGAATATCTGTAACCAAATTCAANACCAATTTGGCATAAGCACCGGCAGCGATCTCCTCATTGNGCGGTTTAATACCAATCATATGATGNGGCACGCCACCCTGTTCATNTAAAGTAGGNTGGGCCGTACCAATNGCCATCCCNTCATAGATTTGCCTTGAATCCATGCCAACCACTTCTCCATNNATTTTTNTNGCCAAGNCAACTGCCACTTNCGACTTACCGCTGGCAGTGGGNCCGATTATGGCTAGGGGATAATTTTTTGAAATCATTAATGTATAGCAGGTATCGTTTTAATGAACCAATGGACTNTTAANAGCCAGTGGGTTCTTTTTCATTAATTATTCAAACTAGATTCGTTCGAANCGGCGGTCCAGCTCATCCATGGATAACTGAACTATAATAGGACGGCCGTGAGGACAATAGTATGGATGCTTAGTACCAAAGAGGCGGTTTACCAATTCCCGCATTTCTTCTACCGTTAAAACGTCCCCTGCTTTCACGGCTGCTTTACAGGAAAAACTGGCGGCCAATGCCTCTTGGAAAGAGGCATATTTTTTCTGAGTTTCCAGNTAATCATCAAGAATTTCACGAATAATATTCTTTTCATTTCCCCAGGACATTTCAGATGGAATCGCCTCAATCGTGACTGTATTCTCTCCAAATTTCTTCATCCGAAATCCCATTTTTTCGAGGTATGGCAATACATCCAATAACGTGGAGAAATCATCAGGAGGAAATTCGATTACTTCCGGGAAAAGAAGGGTTTGAGCTGCCATGGCATTTGTATCGAAAGCTGCCATGGCTTCTTCAAATAAGATCCGTTCATGGGCCACATGTTGGTCAATAATCACCAATCCACTACTAATGGGAGACACGATATATTTGGAATGGATCTGCCAAATATTCTCCAGATCCACCTTCCCCGAATTTGGTTCCGGACGTGTGGCTAATTGTGATGCATAGTTCTTGGCACGATTAACCGCCGGTTGAAAATTGATAGCTGAATCGGTGGTAGACTGTAGATCTAATCCTTCTTGATCAGGATTGGTCTGCCCTTCTTGAGGAATAAATTTTGTTGGAAAATCAAATTGAGCACCCAAATCCGGTTTNTCAAAATCCGGAATCGTATTTATAATGGGATTCAAGGCCTCTTCAACTGCAGATTTCAATACATGGTAAATCCGCCATTCATCTTTAAAACGTACTTCCAACTTCATAGGATGCACGTTGACATCCACCTGGTCATGGGGCACAAAAAGGTTAACGGCAAAAAATGGATACTCACCTCGATTTAATAATGAACGATAAGCTTGATAAACACCAGAATTCATTAATCGATTTTGAATAAACCGATTATTTAAAAATATATATTGTTCACCAGGTCGGGTACGAACCAAGTTTAGATTACCTAAAAATCCGGATAAAGAATAATCGCTTTTTGTGAAATTGATAGGTAACAATTGATCGCGGTAAGCTGGATCCATTACGTGAACGATCCGGCTTTCAAGATCTTCCGATTGAAGGTTGAGAATATCCCGNCCATCAGAGACTAATTTGAAAGCCCTATCCGGATAGCCTAATGCAAACCGCCGTACCATCTCCACCACTTTCCGAAATTCCATTCGTGGGCTCTTTAGAAATTTTTTCCGGGCTGGGGTATTGTAAAATAAATTGCGGATTGTGANGGATGTCCCTTTCACCGCTGGTGCCGGTTGCACCTCTCCTAATTCTCCGTTAGTGATGGACATCTCAAATCCATCACTATTTTCGCTGGCAGATACAACATTTACTTCTGATACAGATGTGATACTGGCCAATGCTTCTCCTCGAAATCCCAGCGTATCAATTGTGAAAAGATCATCCACAGTNGCAATCTTACTAGTGCTGTATCGTTTAAATGCGATGGGCAATTCATCTCCTGGAATTCCNCACCCATTATCGGTCAGCTGTATCAACTGCTGGCCACCTTTTTCTACCACGATGGAGATCTGCGTCGCACCTGCATCCAGGCTGTTCTCAACTAATTCCTTTACTACGGACGCGGGTCGTTCTACCACTTCTCCAGCAGAGATCTTACTGCGCAGGTCTTCTGATAATTCTTTAATCATTTACTTATTGATGATATTCAGAGTTTTTTTATATACAATTTTATGCAATGCCTCCGCCGCTTGAATTAATCCATCTACTTCTTTGCGTTTTTCACTACGATATTCTTCATCATCGATACTTGGCAAATTGATAAGCACATTCATGGATGCACCTCTCAATCCAGCCAATGCCACTTCCNCAGCTACTCCNGCATCACTGACCGAATTGGGATTCCCTTTTTCCACCAGAATATCCGCCAGTTCAATCACCCGTTTACACAGGTTTGCAACCTCANAAGGGACATCGATNGCATATTCGTTTGCCTTACGGATNGCCCGATNTTTTACTTTTNCTTCNTCATCATTAGAGGCTGGCATGCGATTAGCTTCCATGACATTATTAAATGCGTTAGTATCTTCATCCACCAAAAAAGAAAGTCGATCTTTGATAGTTTGTGCTTCAACACCAATTTTATCCATTTCTGGTTTTAATGCTATGAATCCTTTTTTCTCATGAGTGAGTGCGGCTACCATAGATGATAGGGCAGCCCCGAGTGATCCTGCCAATGCTGACACGGATCCACCCCCTGGTGCAGGACTGTTAGTCGAGAGTTCATTTACAAATCCTTGAGCAGANATAGACATCAATTCATCANCCGATTCCTTAACCGCGTATTCGATGATTTTTTCCTCTGCGATGAATGGAGTTACATCATTCAGCCCAAGAGACTGCACTGCCGCTTGAATGATATCCTCTTCCGNGACACCCACCGTTCGTCGCTGTTTCGCAAGATAATGCCGCCCTGCCATCAGAATGGCTTCGAGTGGTATCAGTCCTACCAACTCACTACCTGTCACGCGAATACCTCGTTCATCGGCCAGTTTGCATGCCGCATCATAGACATCATGGATGGATGACACTTTATAATTATTGAAATTGATGGAGATCTGGGCCCGTTTGAAAGTGTCAATATACCATCCTACACATTTNACTTCTTTGAACATGCCCGNTACTTTTACAGGGCTCCCATCAGAATTGCGGATAATTTCCCCATCCAATAGATTNNGTGAANCCGGATCCGGCTTTCGCTTACTGCGGCCACTTTCACGTANTTCAAAAGCNATATCCGTAGCTAGGCGNTGATCCTTTGTATTCAGATTAATATTATATGCAATGAGNAAATCACGCATACCCATCACCGTAGCTCCAGCAGCAACATTGAATTTNGCAGGNCCAAAATCNGGNTTCCATTTTANATCTTTCAATTTTTNCGCCAGACCCTCGTATTCACCTTCTCGAATATCAGGAAGACTTTTTCTTTCCGGAGTTTGAGCCGAATGTTCATATAAATAAACAGGGATACTTAATTCTTCTCCTACACGCTGTCC
>PBBH01000004.1 GCA_002716525.1 Fidelibacterota bacterium
GGCATATGTTCATCAGGGTCGATCATGGCATACCAAACATTTGCTGGGGGATCGACCGTCGTTCTCCATTCAAATCCTTCGAGCCAGCGTCGCTCAAGTATCTTATGGTTATCTCCAAAAAAAACAACCTCAACTGGTACTTTGAGTTCACCTTCATTTGAAATGATATAACGGCCATCTTTTTTCTGGATAGAAAAATCCACATAGTCAGTTGTTTTTAAAACACCATCAAAATACCAGCTCAAGTCTTTATTTGTGTGTTTTTCAAAAACGGTCTGAANATCTTCCGGGTAAGGATGCTTAAACTTCCAAGTCTCGTAATAGTCCTGCATAATCTCATCCATTTTTNCTTCACCCAAATAATGCTGTAAAAAGCGTGTAAAAACAGCTGTTTTATTATAATTCAGTCCATAATTCCCGCCCTTATATTCATCAGCCTTAAGATTCAACGGTTGGGCTTTTGGGCTCTTAGCTGATGTAGAATATGAAATATACTCATACCAACTAAATTTTAAATTTTTTGCAATGCCTAATTTTTCCTGTATAAATGGTATAATAACAAAACGTTCATTTTGATCTTTATATTTATCCTGCCAATATCGAATACATGTATATTCATTTAATCCCTCATCCATCCAAGTATGATACCTTTCATTACTTCCCAGGATGCCATAAAACCAGTTGTGACCTACTTCATGCATGATGACCATTTCAAGCATCTGCTTACTNGGCATAGAAGCAATAACAGTAATATTTGGATATTCCATGCCACCTCCAGCGGAGAGATCGCCATCAACGGCTGTAATATGATTATATGGATAATCTCCGTAATAACGGCTGTACCAATAACCTGAATCATGCAAATATTCGATTGAATTCTCCCATGTAGCTGCATTTTTTGGTAGATAAAAAGACCATAGCGTCACATTACGAGTTGAATCGTCTAAAGATAAATTTCCTTTTTGTACAAGCCATTTTTCATCTGCAAACCAAGCAAAATCATGAACACNNTTCTGGCGAAAATGTAGTGTTTTCTTTTCCGACCTTGTTGAATCATAATCCTTTTCTTCTCTCTTACCTTTCTTTTGAGATTTAGCCCAATTTTTAAAATCTTTTTCCGGCATATTCTGAATTGAATCTGCAATTATTGTTAATGAATCCAACCATGCATATTCTTCCTCNNCATCAACTAAATCACCTGTTGCCATGATACGGTAATTTTTTGAAAGTGTAATTTTCACATTGAAAGATCCAAATTCAGAGTAAAACTCTCCTTGGTTCAGATATGGCATAGGATGCCATCCTTTATGATCATAAACTGCAGGTTTCGGATACCACTGGGTGATCTCATAATGCCTCCCTGTATGCCCTAAACGGGAGAATACTAAGGGGATCTTCACAAAAAATGGNGTTTCTATTGTCACTGAANNNCCTGGNTNNAGNGGATCGTTCAGGTGTACTTTGATCACNTCAATCCANTCNGGGTGATTTTCCCAAACNACTTTTTGACCATNCACAGAAAAATCAAGACTNTCAATAAATCCCCGCTNGGATGAATCTGATTTAGCAAACCTGGAGTTTTCCCCGGCCTGCTTAGCATAGGCTGTAGAATCATNNTTATANGCATTGGGCCAGATATGGAACCAGATAAAATCAAGCGTATCCGGTGAGTTATTACTATAAATCAATTTTTCAAANGCCGTCAGAGTATGATTGGTATCATTCAGGGTAACNTCAATGTTATAATCCACATTCTGCTGAAAATATTCAGNTTCTTGTGCAGAAATGACTGAAAATATGAAAANAANAAAAAGACCCNGCANCATAAAAANTCCCTTGTTAATTGAATCNGAAATTANTCGATTANAAGAATAACGAGACAAACAAAAGGNTTTANTTTTTCAGTNGTTTGATCTCAGGNTTTACCTGGCTGAGTAATGCAGGCAAAAAGGTTAAATCTCCAATTAGGGCAGAGAGAATAGTAATTGAAGATAGAATACCAAACTGGATAGAAAAAGTAAACTCAGAAAGTGTCAGNACCATAAATCCAGATACCAAAATAGCCGTTGTAGACATCATTGCAACGCCCGTGCTCATCATTGTGGCATCATTGGCTTTTTGGTAATGCCGATCAGANAATTCCATCCGATATCGGGTTAAATAGTGAAGGGTATCATCTACTGCGATACCAAAGGCAATCGCGAAGGTCATGGCTGTGCTGGGNCGCAGAGAGACCTGAAAAAACCCCATCACGGCAGCCATCATCATCATAGGTATAATATTTGGCACAACGGAAATCAGTGCCATTTTCACCGATCGGAATAATATTGCCATCAATAGGGTAACGACAATAAAAGCGATAAAAAAACTACCAGCCAGATTACGGACTAGGTAGTTATTTGTGCGCAAAGCTATGAATGCCGTTCCGGTTACTTCGGCTTTCACTCCACTGGGAGCATTAGCCATAATAAAATTATTAATCTCTTCCTCTATCTCAGCACTTCGCCGTGAATCAATATCTTTTATCTGTGCCGCAATACGAAGTTTAGTATAGTCTAGATTAAAAAAGGTCTCAAATTCACTTTCATACAGCAGCATATATTGAGATATTAAATTCCTTGAATTGGGGACATGATAAAATGCTGGGTCACCATCGTTCATTGCCTGATGTATTTCTTTGATGTACTGGGTTACAGACATCACTTTGCCTATTTCCGGAATGGCGCTCATAAAAGCGCCAACCCGATCCAAGAACTGCATTACTTCTACATCTTGAATATCTTCGTAAGGGCCATCATTCATAATTTCTAAAATAATCTCTACAGGAAGAATAGCTCCCATTCGGTTCTCAGCTACCTTCATATCATCTAGCAGTTTGTTCCCAGGTCTCAAATCCTCCAAAAGTTTTGAGTGCGGATTTATTTTTACTGCCCCCCAAGTACCAATGCAGGCAATAAAACACCATNAAATAATAATATGTTTTGGATAGGCACGAACCAACGTTGATATTTTCTGCACGACTTTTACTCGTACTCCAACATTGTAATTAATCAATTTGTCATCTGCTGTCTGTTTCATTAACATAAACATGGATGGCAGGAAAAGAATAGAAATGATGAAAGCAAAGAATACACCAATAGCTGTAAAAATACCGAATTCACTGACAATTTTAATGTTCACAAATGATAATGCACCAAACCCAACTGCTGTCGTGACGCTTGTGAGCATTAATGCTGTCCCAATTTTTTTTATCGTCTGAAACAAAGCTTCCCGCCTGTGGCCAAATTCATGTAAAGCCTGAAAGTATTTCACCATAAAATGGACTGAGTCACTTACACTNATAATCATGAGCAATGTAGGGATCATATAGGAAATGATATTGATATCGATACCCATTTTTGCCATAAGCCCAACTGTCCATATGATTGTTAGACCAATCACAATCAAAGGTAGTAAAACACCTGCAAAAGATCGGAATAATAACGCAAGCAAAATGGAGATCACTAATGCGACGGGAAAAAGAAAACGAATATTGTCTTGGATCATATATTGTACGTATCGCGTACGGATTACGGGCAAACCTGCCTGGTGCCATTTCCAATCCACAATCATCTGAAACTGGTCAATCTCAGATAATATCCGCTTTCNGCCATCATAATCATTGTAGTCTCTATCAATTTCAATCATAATCGACGCCATTTTTCCATCTGCTGAAATGATGTAATTGCGTACCAATTCGGACTGCATAATGGTTTTTTTGGCCATCAATAAAGAATCGGTATCATACGGTATTNTTTCATACACCGGCTGGAGTAAATAATCTCCTCCTTCNGTAAATAATTCTAGGTTCGTAAGACTGGTAACTGACTCCACACCATCAATAGTTTCTAATGACTCAATTAGCTGACGGTTCTTATCCAGATTTTCTTTTGAGAAAGGATTATTTGATTCATAAATCAAAAATAGGATATTGTCTACACCAGAAAATTCATCCCTAAATTGTAAAAATCGTTCAACCCTTGGATCATCTTGGGTGAACAACTGTTCTATTGAAAATTCTAAGCGGAGATCTTTAAGAAAACTCCCAAAAATGACCGTGACCAGCGCNAGGGTAAAAAGCGTAANCCGGGGATGATCCAGTAATTTATAAATCGCCTTTTGAATNGTTTTTTTCATCAGNAAATTTTAGTTTGAANAAAGANGAGTAAANTTATAGTTAAGATGAAAGTTCAGTAAGATAGTAAATCTTCTGATAAGGAGCTTGTAACAATTCTGAATATTGATAATTATCCAGAATTGTTACATAAAGAAACTTTAGTCTAATTCTATCATTAGCTTCAATCAAGTTAGATCAAAACGATCAAGATTCATTACCTTGTTCCAAGCGTCTACAAAATCACTCACAAATTTTTGTTGTGAGTCTTCACATGCATAAACTTCTGCTAAGGCTCGTAGCTGAGAATTAGAACCAAATGCAAGGTCAACTCGTGTAGCAGTTCTTACCTTTTCACCTGTAGAACGATCAGTTGCTTCATAGGAATTGCTACCAGTTGGCTTCCATTCTACTCTCATATCAAGTAGATTGACAAAGAAGTCGTTGGTTAACTTGCCGGGTGTATCAGTAAATACACCATGACTATCTGCACTAACGCCTAATGCCCGCATACCACCAACAAGTACTGTCATCTCAGGTGCTGTAAGTCCAAGAAGTTGAGCTTTATCAAGCAGCATTTGCTCTGGAGTAACTTTAAGCTCTTTATTATGGTAGTTTCTGAAACCATCAGAAAAAGGTTCTAAAACTGCAAATGATTCCACATCGGTTTGCTCTTGCTCAGCATCTCCACGACCAGGAGTAAATGGGATACTCGCGCCTGATGCTTGTTCAATGCCAACATTGCCAGCAAGCACAATAACATCTGCTACTGACGCACCGGTATCTGCAGCTATACCTTCAAGCACGCCTAATACACGAGCAAGTTGTTCTGGTTTATTTGCTTCCCAATCTTTTTGTGGGGCAAGACGAATACGAGCACCATTGGCACCGCCACGTATATCAGAACCACGGAATGTTGAAGCGCTTGCCCAAGCAGTTTCTACCATTTCTTGAACAGTTAATCCACTTTCTGTAATCCGTGCTTTAACAGCATCTACATCATAGTCAGTGTTGCCTGATGGAACAGTATCTTGCCAAATAAGGTCCTCTTCAGGCACTTCCGGCCCCATATAACGTGTGCGAGGGCCCATATCACGATGGAGCAGTTTAAACCACGCACGAGCAAATGCATCTGCGAACTGATCTGGGTTCTCATGGAAACGCTTTGAAATCTCTTTATAGATTGGATCTTCACGCATTGCCATATCCGCTGTTGTCATCATAGTAGGTACACGGACTGAAGCATCTTCTGCGTCTGGTGCAAGATCTTCTTCTTTAGGATTTACAGCATGCCATTGGTGTGCGCCTGCTGGGCTTTTAACAAGTTCCCATTCGTATTCAAGAAGTAAATCAAAATAGCCATTATCCCATTGAGTGGGATTAGCGGTCCAAGCACCTTCTATGCCACTTGTAATACTGTCACGTCCTTGACCTGAACCGTGCGCATTTTTCCAACCTAGTCCCATTTGTTCAATTGGAGCGCCTTCTGGTTCAACACCAACAAGATCTTCTGAACCTGCACCGTGTGCTTTACCAAAGGTGTGTCCGCCTGCAGTAAGAGCAACAGTTTCTTCATCGTTCATAGCCATACGACTAAATGTTTCGCGAATATCTTTTGCACTTGCAAGTGGATCTGGATTTCCATCTGGACCCTGTGGGTTAACATAGATCAAACCCATCTGTACTGCACCAAGTGGCTGATCAAGGTCACGTTCACTTGTATAACGATTATTGCCAAGCCATTCATTTTCTTTCCCCCAAAAAATATCTTCTTCAGGTGCCCAAATATCTGGACGTCCACCACCAAAGCCAAAAGTCTTGCCACCCATTGACTCAATTGCAACATTGCCAGTCAGTATTAACAAGTCAGCCCAGCTAATCTTATTACCATACTTTTGTTTAATAGGCCAAAGAAGTCGACGTGCTTTATCCAAGTTACCATTGTCTGGCCAACTGTTAAGTGGAGCGAAGCGCTGATTTCCAGTACCACCACCACCTCGGCCATCGGCAGTCCTATAGGTACCTGCGACGTGCCAAGTCATCCGAATAAACAAAGGACCATAATGTCCATAGTCAGCAGGCCACCAAGCCTGTGAGTCTGTCATAAGATCGTTTAAATCTTTCTTTAAAGCGTCATAGTCAAGTTTTTTAAACTCTTCTCGATAATCAAAATCTTTATCCATAGGGTTAGATTTGTTATCATGCTGATGAAGAATACTTAAATTTAACTGATCTGGCCACCATTGGTTGTTTGACATTGAACCAAGTGAGTGTTGGCTATTTGACCCGTGTGAAACAGGGCATTTTCCATTTTCTTCCATAATAATTCCTTTTTTAAGCGTGTTTTGAGCATGTGCCGATAACAGTCATCTCCACATTATCGACATCGAATTTGAACTTTCGTTTTACTTTAGAAGTGAATTCTTCTTGAACCAAATGAACATCTACAAGATCTCCACATTCTTTACATTTCAAATGGTCATGAGATTCGGTATTCCAATCGTACCGCGCAATATTGCCATCATAAATGGTGTTCATCTCACCTTCTTCTTCTAAGCGCTTTAAATTTCTATAAATTGTTCCCAGGCTAATATTTGGAATAATTTTTTTAGTCTGGTTATAAATCCAATCTGCTGTAGGATGGCAATTAGTATTTTGAACAATCTTTTTAATTGCCTCTCTTTGATGGCTATAACGCATAATTAAAATTATTTATAACCAATAATGATTCCTATTACTATCTATTTTTTACATTAAAAAATAAAAAATAGTGTAAATTAAACGGAAAGTTTTACATAAAATAAAAAGGAATAAATAAATAATGGTTGACTATACATGTGATAACTGTGGAATGGGTGTAACTGGCATGTCTTGCGCCAAGTGCAATGAAGCACTAGTCCATGATCATATTACCAAAGATGATGGTACTCAAGTAGCTGTTTCTAAATGTCCAGATGGACATGGACAGATCAAATCTCCAATGTGTTGTGGTAATGACATGGGTTGCAGTGTGGAAAATTAAATATTAATGTAAATAACAATCCCAATTTTGACACTAAAAAATTGGGGTATTTTAGGTATTTATTAAAGTAAAAAAGCCCTGTGGCTTCCACAGGGCTTTTTTTATTCCTTAAATCAATACTTCTTTTAGAAGCCCTGCACTTTTGCTGACTTCTTATAAAGCTGATAAACAATATGCCATCCGAGCGCCACAATCAACATCAACACAAGCCAATTGGTGGATTCAGTAACCCCGAATTTTCCGCCTGATAATACACCAGCTGCATGATGTTCATTAATCATGGTCCAGATCAGTGGTACAGACATATATGTATTATGTTTGGAGCGTAAACCGGCCAGCGCTACTAGAGAACCATCCGGTGCTTCTCCATTCTTAATGGCTGTAATGATCTGCTCTTGAGCTGGCCATATCCGGAACCAGACATTAAAGGCCATATTGGTACCGAACAATACACCAAGATGTATGTTAAATGAGCGATAGCCAAAACCTGCCCATTCTTTCATTAAATAAACAACTACACCCACCAATACAAAGCTAATAATGGTAACAACGCGAACATTTGATGCCAATCCACTTTTATAAAGTGCATCATACAGGAAAACGCCAAGAAACGTAACCGCAATCATCACTAGCGCACTGGTCTCAAATCCAGTATCAGGATCATCAAAGGTAAGTCCGCCATGATAAAAAACAACCAAAAGCAACACTACGCCGGTGACCCAGGTCCAAGCCGCACCCCAGCGAAAAAAGTAAAGTGTTCGGGGCATTAATTCAGGCACTACTTTTTTCTTTGTATCGCCATCCATAGTGGCAGCTACATGTCCATTAATCCAGTTAAAGAAATACAGAAGGCCTATCCACAGGACACCNGCTATTANGTGAAGCCACTTAAAAATAGGGTGAATNAGTTCCATTAATTNCTCCTTTTGATAAAATTATTTTGGNCGCNTCTCCGCTCAAGTTACACATAGGACTNTCGTCGATTCAAGCAGGACAAATTNTTATGCTGTNGGATAAGGGAATAAATTCTCNAGCGATTTNACACGGCCATGTGNATCCTTATACATGACATGNTCCCGTTTAAATTGNGTATAATTNTTCAANCCAGAAGCAGCTGCAAGAGAATTCAAACCATTNCGCATTGNAATAACATAGTTTAATACGCGCCACTGTTTTTCATCTACTACCAATGCTTTTTGATGATCTGGGTCCGTGGTAGCTACACCAACNGGGCATTTATTGGTATGGCATTTTTGGGCGCCAATACAACCAACGGATATCATCATACCTCTAGCAATATTAATCAGGTCAGCTCCCATACCAATGGCAATGGCTAGTTTATCAGGGCTGAATAATTTTCCACTTGCAAATACTTTGACTTGGTCTCGAACACCATATTCTCGAAGTGCATTGTCCATATATATTAATCCTGATTTAATTGGGAGTCCCACTGTATCTGCCATTTCCTGGTAGGTAGCACCAGATCCGCCTTCGCCGCCATCCACTGTAATGGCATCGGGTCCTCTACCAGTTTCAGCCATGGCATGACATAATTCATTCGCTGATTCTGGGCCACCCATAACTACTTTAATACCAATGGGCTTACCTCCCAATTCGCGTAATTCATCAATAAAATCAAATAAGGAAGGTATATCATGAAACTGCAGGTGACGGTTGGGAGAATCCACATTTTTCCATGGCGTTACACCGCGGATTTCTGCAATCTCAGGATTGATTTTCATNCCTTCNACATGGCCNCCNCGGATTTTTGCNCCNTGNGCNAATTTGATTTCGAACATCTTTANTTGCGGATTATTGGCTTTNTCNTTGAATTTTTCAGGGCTGAATTCACCCTCCTTTGTACGAACACCAAATAANCCNGGNCCNATCTGCATCACTACATCTCCGCCACCCAGTGTATGGTATTTGGCTAAACCACCCTCACCAGTATTTACCCAAGATCCTGTTGCCTTTCCTAGGCCCAAACTAATTGCGCTAATGGCGTTTTCGCCCAAAGCACCAAAACTCATCGCCGACATCCCAACGGGACCATACACATGCCATGGNTCTTTACAATTTGGACCAATAACAATCGCATCNTNGGNAGTCAGCCTCCAGGGTTGAACTTCAACATCTTCCAAATTCTCCTTACGGGAGAATAAACCTTCAGTACCAATATATCTTTTCGTTTTTATCTTCGGTTCGCAGTCNACNCGCATTTCTTCAGCCAGTTTAGGAAACATGTCATTTTTTAAATACCATCCTGGTTGATTGAAATCACGNTTGGAACCAAAAGCTATTAGTGTTTTTAAGTATTTTCCTGCCACAACGATATTAGCAAAATCGGTGCGACTGAAGGGNCTTCCTTCCATATCGCCATCAAACATATATTGCCGCAGTTCCGGACCCATCATTTCAAATATATAGCGGATGCGNCCNAGCAAAGGAAAGTTTCGCAAAACCGAGTGTTGGCTTTGGCTTTTATCTTTAAGGTAAAAATAAAAAAATAAAACGGGTGGTACAGTTATTACGACAATGAAAACAGTTAAAAGGATATTGAGNGCTAAATTTTGAACCATAATCGAATCTCCTATATCAATACAAAAGAGGTAAAGAAATCATTGAACAATAAGNGTAGGACATTGGCAATGCTTGAGTACTTTCAATGGTTTGCTACCCTTAAAGAATTTTTTTAGAGGACTACGCGTGGATGAGCCCATTACTATGATGTGATCATCTCCTGCTGCTTGTGTAATAATTTCAGATGGTTCTCCCNNCTGAAAACTATTTTGATATTCAATTCCGCTACGCCTTAATAATTTTGCCGCCCATTCAGCCGCATTGCGGTAATCATCACCGAAATGATCAGTTGTACTTACCGTCATGATGTCCACACCAATATTGAAAGCCTGGGCTATCCGAACACCATATTTAACCGCTTTCTTTGTACCAGGTGAATCATCAACCGCTAATAGAATACGGTAAGTTTGATCTGGATTAAACTCATTCACCACAAAAATGGAACTGTTAATATATTGCACCAGATCATGTGCCATGTTTCGTTTTTTACTTCCACCGATTATGGTTACATCATAACCATNATTTTTTACTTCGTCCCTTAATTCCGGTATAATCTCTCCATTACGGAGGATCANGTTTACATTTTCNCAGACCGTACCTTTTAGGTAAACCTCTAAACGATTACCTCCCGTATGGACTAAGGTGTTTTTANGAAAACCAGCTTCAATATCCGTNNGCTCGATAAATTCTTTTTCTGCCAGGTATTCAAAGGCCCATTCNAANACATCCACNCCAGGGCGATCNANATCCCAGGATTCCATNCGTTCCTGNGCCATTCCCACCACTTTGGTACTGAATTCACNAATCTTTTTTCCNACATCCACAATCGTTGTGGAAGCNTTAAATGCNCGTGCAACCTGCATCCCGACACTTAAGGTTGATCCAGAATATTCTTGACTGCTAACTGCGATNANTATTTTCATTTTAGTAANGGCCAGTAAAAGAATGAGACTANAAANAGTAACACAATCGANATGAGNAACAGTTTCCAGCCTGCCTTCAAATAATCTTTGGAAGTNACAAGNCCAGTAGAATGTATNATCATACANGTAGGTGAAGCCACTATTGTTAAATANGNAAATGCNGATGCAATNGTAGTTGCAATACCTAAAATAACCGGATCGCCGCCCATATCCAGTATAATTGGACCCAATACAGCTACGGTTGCNGCATTACTTAATAAATTTGTAAGNATACCACTTANAANCACTGAGAAAAACCAGCGTACAATACCTATATCTTGGAAAAGGATTTCTAAGAATCCGAGTGCTTTTTCTGCAACCCATAAAGCAGCACCTGTTTCTTTCATATGGATNCCAAGNGAAATCGCCGCCCCAAATAACAAAATAACACCCCAGTTGGTATTATGAGCAATTTCTTTCCATTCAATCAAACCAAATGTAAGATATAGAAAAACACCTGTAAGNGCAACAATACCAAGGCCAATAAGCGGGCTTAGAAATANCCACCCTAAAAAGACCAAAAAGAAAACAATGATAGCCATCATCTGGTCTCCNGTAAGCTTCCCTGTCTTTGCGACNCTTANCTTGAGTTTCCGCACTGCCGAATCCATTATTTTCTGTTTAGGAGTAAATGTAAACCATANAATTAANGTCGCCACTGGTATTTCGATCAGNAGCATAGGGTAAGCATATTTCATCCATTTTAAATAGGATATATCGCCTAGCCCAAATTCTGATAGGTAACCAATCATAATCACATTCCGTCCTCCGCCAGATGGAGTTCCTATAGAACCAATGGCACAGCCATAAGCGATCGAAAAAAGCAGCAGTGTTGACAATTGAGTTGCTTTGTCAGTTCTCAGACCAGCATTTCGAATAAGAGAAAGGGCAACGGGCAACATCATTGCCGCCACGGTATGCTCCCCGATAAAGGAAGCCAGAATTGCTGATACCGTAACAAAACCAAGGACGATTCTCCAAGTCTTATTCCCAGTGACATTTATGATCCCAAGCGCCAGCCTTTTGTCCAATCCCTGATGGACAATAGAAATGGCCAGCATCAGTGAACCCATTATAAAAAATACCGCGTCGCTCATGAAAGAGGAAGCCACTCCGTCTGGGGTATCAACACCAAGTATCACTTCCATTATCAAAATTAGAATTGCCACAGCAGGAAGAGGAATCGATTCACTGATAATAAGGATCAAGGTCGTCAAAACAATGATCAATGTACGGTGTCCTTCGGAGGTTAGCCCTTCCGGGGAGGGGAGATAGAAAAGTANAATACTAAGGAAAAAAGAAATGATGAGCCATTTTTTTCTGGTAATCCAGAATAGAGTATCAGAAACAAATCGGTGTGAAAGACTCAACATTTGAGTCAAGAATTTAGATCATAAAAATTATCAGTGAGTACACTCACTAGGAATTCGGGTACCATCTTCCATTATTGCCCATTTCCAGATGGGTATCCGCTTTTTAAGTTCAGAGATGAACCAAGACATGCCTTCAAGACCTTCTTTTCGGTGTTTAGTCCAAATGGCCACATGTAGACTGGCTTCTCCCACACTTACCTTACCAACACGGTGTCTGCAGAATAGATCATGCACCGGGTATTTCTGTACTGTCTCCTCCGCCAATTTTCTTAGTTCTGCTTCTGCCATTCCTTCGTACTGCTCATATTCTAGTGCTGTAATGTTTTCTCCGTGTTCTGTATCTCGAACTCGACCATTGAACACCAGTTCCGCCCCATTATCCTGATGTGAATTATCCGATGGAAATGGCGTTATGGGCCCATTAATTATTTCCACTTGAATCATCTATCCTCCCTGCACCGGGGGAATAAAAGCAACTTCATCTCCATCTTTGAGTTCTACTACATCTGGAATATATTTTTGGTTAACTGCTGTACGTAAGCTCACTCCATCTAATTTTCCACCNGCTCTATCCCTAATGATTTTTTCCAATATATCTGTNGTCGTACCCAATTCTAATTCTAATAATAATATATCAGTATCCAGAGCATACATAACTTGGGAAAAACACTTTACATTTACTGTTATCATAATACTATCGTTTGTGTTGAATGGTTCATGCCATTATAAATAAGCAGTTTCCCTACTAAGTTCGGTTTAGCACCCACAATTAATTTCACAGCCTCTAATGCCTGAATATTTCCAATAATTCCAGGAAGCATTCCCAACACTCCAGCATCAGCGCACGCATCGCCACTGGAAGTCGGTTCTGGNAATAAATCAACATANCCCGGACTACCATTGGCATTTAAAACAGCAACTTGCCCTTCATAACGATATAGCCCGCCGTATACCATAGGAATCTCCAATTTTTTNGACAACCGGTCAATTAATTGCCGCGTTTGAATATTATCCGTTGCATCAATTATAATGGTTGCATCACTTACAAAATTCAATCCATTATTTTCATCTAAAAATTCTTCTATTGGTTCAACTATGGCCGATTCATTCAATTGCATTAACTTTTTCTTGGCTACTTGGACTTTTAGTCGACCAATATCCTCAACGCCATATAATGGCTGTCGATGCAGGTTCGATAATTCTACTTTATCACCATCAATAATTTTTAGTTTTCCGATTCCAGATGCAATGAGTGATTGGGAAACGGGGCATCCCAGCCCACCCATTCCCACCAAAGCCACAGTNGCATTAATTAGTTTTTTTTGTCCTTCTATCCCTATNTCNGGCAACACTGTTTGTCTTGCCCAGCGACTCATGTCCTGACTTTCATTTTGAAATAATTCCCATGCTTGCGCTCCACCTAANAGACTAAATGTGTTATTCAAATCCTTTTCTATGATAATCCCTTCCGTCACAATTCCGAACTGACAGATAAGCACTTTTTCATCTTGAGTTTTGGGAATAGCATCTGCAATTGCAACAACAGGATTTAAGCCTGCTAATTGGAATTCTTCCCTTTGCTCTTTTGTTCGAATATCGATGACAGTAAAAGTTTTTTCTTCATCAATCCATCTCTGCAGTTCATGAGGAGTGACAATCATAATAACGTTTTCCATGGCAGCATATTTACACGAATCTCTTCACCTGCTTCTAATACAGAATCTCCCATTTCAGAACCCAAAATACAATTGGCTTGCAGCGATGAAGAAAGCATATGAGAACCCATTTTGGCAGAAGGCTTGCATACTAATTTCCCATCNTCCATCCATGCTTTTCCGAATAAGAATCGGTATTTTATTTTTTCTCTTGGAAATTTTTCTGCCAGTGTACCAGTTAATGCTGTTGCCACTTGTTTACCCATCATGGATTCCAAAACGGGCCAAACCCATTCCATAAACCCAATATACGATGATACCGGATTCCCGGGCAGCCCAAAGATCAATGTGGAATTGGCCGTTCCAAAAAAAAGAGGCTTCCCAGGTTTTTGGGCTACTTTCCAAAAATGCTCCTGAACGCCAAGTCCCTTGAACACATCCCGTACATAGTCAAAACGACCCATGGAGACTCCTCCTGATGAGATAACCATATCACAGGTGTCTAAAGCTGTGGATAAAAATGATCGGAGCGATTCCTTATCATCCTTGATTACTTCTCTCATAATAATTTTTGCACCAGCTTTTTCAGTCAATTCCGCAAAAACATATAGGTTTGAATTAAAAATCTGGCCCTGCCCTAATTTTTCCCCCGGCTCAACCAATTCATTACCAGTACCAAAAATAGCAACACGGGGTTTTTTCGATACCCTGGCTTTTCCATAACCAAAGGTGGCCAAGGCCCCAATTTCGCTGGGAGTGATACGTGTTCCTTTTGCGATTAGTATATCATTCTTTTGTATTTCTTCTCCCTGCTTTCGGATATGTTTTCCTTCGTAAGCCTTTTGATATACTTGAACCGAATCGCCATTAGAAAAACCGCTCGTATACTCCACCATTACAATAGCATTAGCGCCTTTAGGAATTTCTGCTCCTGTCATACACTGGACACATTCACCTGGCTCTAGAGTAAGATCGCAGGGGGAGCCTGCAGAACTGACACCTGTCATCTTTAATGTTACAGGGTGAGAATCCGTAGCGCTTTCTGTATCTTGGCAACGAACTGCAAACCCATCCATGGCCGAATTATCAAACTGGGGCATCGGAAAAGGGGCTTTTATATCTTGCACCAAAATCCGATTATCACATTTATTCAAAGAAACGGCAGTTTCTTCCAAACGCGGTATATATTTTTGGATAATGGATTTTGCTTCNTGNACAGATATCATAAAATCTTCCTTATAAGAAAAATAATGGCGATGATTATTACACCGCTCATAACCTTTTGGAGTGTTCTGGCTTCAAATTTAAAGGATCCAAAATAAGAACCAGTAAAACCGCCAATGATTACTGCACCTGCAAGAGGGAGGATAAATTCAGAGTTAAAAGTACCGGTATGCGCCCTGGCAATAACTCCTGCCAAAGAATTCACCCATATAAATAGGGCACCACTAGCAGCTGCTTCTTTTGCAGTGCCCAAACCGAACATAATTATTAATGGAACCAGGTATATTCCACCACCAATGCCTACTGCGCCAGCGATAAACCCTAAAATACTGCCAAGTCCAAAAATAAAAATCCATTTCTGTAATCCAGATAATTGGATTCTAAATTTCGAATTATCAAAAATATAAATACGGATAACTACCAGGATAAGAGTTGTCAACAGAAAAATATGGAAAATATCTTGCGGTAAATTCAATGTTCCTGCAAAAAATGCCATTGGGATAGATGTTATTAGAAAGGGGGCAATTAAACCGATTCGACCATGTCCACTGCGCCAAAAGTTAATCGAACCGATAAACGTCACGATTAGATTTAGGAATAGCGATGTAGTCGGAATGATTTGATAGCTGATACCAAAAATCGCAAGTAGTGCTGTATAAGATGAACCGCCGCCCAGGCCTACGCTGGAATAGATAAATGCTACAAATAAAAAAAGTACGGGAAGAATATATTCAATCAATGTTGTTCACCTTTCATCATATGAAAGGAATGAAAAATGGTTGGGATAAGNACACTGAGCCCATCTTGAGCTGCTCCAGGGCTACCGGGCAAACATATAACCAATGCAGAATTAACAACACCAGCAGCCAGCCTCGATAGTACAGCAGTGGCTATTTTACCTCTACCGTAAGCATGGAGCGCCTGCTCAATCCCTGGAAGTCTCGAATCAAATATTTTTTCTACAATCTGTATTGTCAAATCTCGAGGGCCCAGCCCTGTACCACCGGTGGTNATGATCAGTTCAACTCCNGAATCGATCCAAGTTTGAATTGATTTTTTCAGTTCGTCAGAACCATCCGGCAAAACCAGTTTATAATCAACTGTACACCCCGCCTTTTTAAATCCATTCTTTAATATTTCGCCGGATTTGTCTTCTCGCTTTCCAGAAAAGACACCATCACTCATGGTAATAATGCCAACCTTCGGTCGATATTCTANTCCATGGTCGGACTTNCCACCCACTTTATCAACAAGTCTAATGTCACCAATAGTCATAGTTTTATCTACAGCCTTGCACATATCATAGATTGCTAATGCAG
Source organism: Fidelibacterota bacterium (assembly GCA_002716525.1). GTDB lineage: Bacteria > Fidelibacterota > Marinisomatia > Marinisomatales > TCS55 > TCS55. The sequence continues at coordinate 16,289 of PBBH01000004.1, forward strand.
AAACAGAGACTGCACTGAGTGCTTCCATCTCTACGCCAGTGGCCTCCTTAGTTTTGATAACAGATTTAATAAGGATATAATCCTTTTGAATATCAAAATCTAAATCCACGAAGCTTAAGTTCAANTGATGGCACATAGGAATNAGATCTGATGTTTTTTTTGCTGCTTGAATACCTGCAATTTTTGCTGTGGTTAATACGTTCCCTTTTGGTAGGGCATTATCCTTAATCGCTNTAATCGTTTCTGAAAGCATGGTGATTTTTCCTGATGCTTTGGCCGTCCTAACAGTTGCAGTTTTATCTGTTACATCCACCATCCGAACATTCCCATCCTTATCTAAATGTGAAAATTCATTCATNTCATCCCCCAATCTGAGTCATGGATTCCCTGTGTTCCTGGCCTTGGGCCTGTGCTTCCCATCCATCCTTATATTTTTTCCACATGGATTTCCGGATCATTTGTTCAATAGATTCATTGGAGACTCCATCGCGCATGGCATCCCGTAAATTGGTTTCCTCCTGACCATAAAGACAATTTCGAAATTTCCCATCGGCTGTAATCCTGATCCGGTTGCATGCGCCACAAAGATTCCTGGAATATGCGGGTATCACTGCCACCTTCCCTTGATATCCCTTAATTCGAAAAATATAATGCTCTGTTTTTGATCCATCAACCTTTTCTAGTCCAGAAATTTGTTTATTCAAATCAGCTACAATGTGTTCTGCTCTATAAAATTTTCCCGTTTTCCATATCTGGTGCGAATCAAATGGCATGAGTTCAATAAATCGCACTGTCACATCATTNTCCTTTGTCAATGCAGCAAATTCCATGAGTTCATCGTGATTAAAATCACGCATTGCAACTATATTAATTTTTACCGATGGAATATTTGACTTAATTGCTTTTTCAATTCCATCCATTACAATATCTANTCCCTCTCGGCGCGTTATCGTTTTAAATCTTTCGGCTTTCAGAGTATCCAAACTGATATTGATCCCAGTTAATCCAGCTTGTTCCAAATCATTTATATATTTACCAAGTAGAAGACCATTTGTAGTTAAGTGAACTGATTGTATTAAGGAAATCTGATTTGCAAATTTAACGAGTTTAGGCAAATCTTTTCGCAGCAGGGGCTCACCACCAGTGAACCGTATTTTGTAGACGCCCATCTGTGATATAATTGTGATGAGGCGAAATATTTCTTCCGTCGTAAGCAATTTATCTTTACTACGGAAAGGAACACCTTCTTCCGGCATACAGTATATACAGCGCAGATTACAATATTCATTGACAGCAAGNCGAAGGTAATTGAATGTGCGACCGAACTGATCAGTTATTGGCGGAATCGCAGATGATGGACTGCGTTCCACAGGGGCGTGGATATGAGTTGTCTGTTCCATTCTCTTTCCAATTCATTCCCCCGCTAATTGCGGGGAAAATCGGGAGCAAATTCTGACGTTTCCAACAGAACCGTATCGGCCTCAAACCATATCTATTTTATAACAGATTTAGGTTAGTTGGCTAAGAGTAAGCTATTGGAATATATAAATAATTCTATAAATAAAACTGATTTGTTTGTGGAGCTAATGGCCTGGTCATCCAAAGTGGTCTTCTTAATCCCTCCGGGTGAGTTTCCCGGTTTTTGGCCCATTCGTTCCATTTTTTAAAATGTTCGAATGATTTGTTAGTATCCACAAATATATCCCCATAATTCTCACCAGGATCTGGCCTGGAAATNCTTACTTTTTGCAGCCAGCAATGCGCGCCGGAGATNGGATCAGGATTNGNTGCATGAGTAATATTNTGATGCACNCCGCCATCCCGCCACCAAATGCGGTTTGTATCAGGATCANCTGTTTTCCAAGGCTCTACGCCTTTCATAGTTTCCATCTTCCATTTCCCATCACTTATATTTTTTATAGTAACTGTATTAGTCATAAAACGATTCCCTTGGTCATTCTGGCGGCGCCAGCGACCAATATGGTGTGAGCANGCCACCACGCCNGGCTTGATGGATTCCGTAACCCAAACCTTATCGANAAACCAGCCGATCTCNGTGGTGATTTTCAATAAATCTCCATTNTTAACTCCCAATCGTTTCGCATCTTTGGTATGAATCCAGATGGGATTNCGATGTGCAATTTCCGTAAGCCATTTGGAATTTGCAGACCGCGAATGGATATGGGTTGGTAAACGAAAGTTAGGCAACAACACACACTCATTTTTGCTTTGGTCCATGTTGTCTATATGAACGTGACTTTTAATCCTGTATCCNGGGGTTACGTGCTCTGGATAACCGAAATCTGCCATAGTCTGGGAATAAATTTCCTGCCGTTTTGAAGGTGTGGGAAAACCGCNATAATTCTTACCATCCACTTGCACACCAATAACATTACCATCTTTTTCTATATGTCCATTCATTTTTACTTCAGCACTACTGATATCGAAATCAGTTAATTCTTTTTCATTATTATTATAAATATTTTCTTCTACCATGAAAGCACCATATTTACGCATGTATTCCAANGGTNTTAAACTTTCCTTAGCTGCTACTTCCTGTAAGCCTTTTGTATTTTCAAAAATGTACTGATAATACTCATCAATATTAATTTTTTCACCTTCCCGATAAGGACTTATAAAATGCTTTCGAATCCCTAAGTCTTCTTCTTTATCGATCCGCCAGGAAAGTTCTATCCAAAATTCATCCTCCTCCCATACTTCACCAGGGTTCACTTCATAGGTAAATTTCACATTCTGTCCATCACGGCGGGCTTTTTCCCGCAAAACTGGTTGACGAAAGGCNATCCAAANACCCGCNTGGGTTTCATAAGAATTGATGTCATGCCTTTCGGAGGCGTGTCCCATTGGCAATACGTAATCGGCAAAAAAAGCTGTTTCATTCCATGTGGGCGTCAAAGCGATATGACAACCGATCTTTTCCGAATCNGATAGCATCTCAATCCATGTAAAACCATCCGGGTAGGTCCATACCGGATTAAATACACGGGTGAAATACACATCTAAAGACCCGCGGTTATCCTTCAGTAAGTGGGGCANAANTTCACTCATTTCATAATGGGACAGGGTGTATTCAGGNGGCCAGGTTAGTTCGTTCCACGCATCCGGTCCCGGAGGNGAATCAAAAAAGGTAGGGTGAAATTTATTCCAGGCACTNGGNGATGTGCCGCCTTCCGTACCTACTGAACCGGTGAGAACATTCAGTAAATGCAGTGTCCGAGCTACCTGCCATCCGCCGAGATTTCCGATGGATGCCCCGCGCCACACATGGGTTGATAATTTACTCCCAGCCTTTCCAACTAATCGTGCAACACGCACAATTTGCTCAGGATCAATTTGGGCTTCTTTTGCCGCAAATTCTGGTGTGTATTCTGNCCACTCTTCACTNAAGCGTTTGATGAATTGGTCAAACGCTATCGGATCTTTCGGATGAAGATTTTTGAGATATTCGTCCCAGTTCACCCANTTTTCCATATAATGGCGATCGTATAGATTCTCATCCAAAATAATCTTGGCCATAGCCATGAAAACCGCAGATTCGCTGCCGGGATAGGTGGGCATCCATTCATCTGCCATTGACGCGGTATTGGATAGGCGCGGATCAATAACAATCAGCTTGGCGCCTTTCATCATTCCTTCCATAATCCGTTGGGCATGTGGATTGAAATAGTGGCCTGTTTCCAAGTGAGATGACGCCAATAAGATTACCTCCGCATGGGTATGATCGGGGCTGGGTCGATCGTATTTATGCCANANGGCATATCCTGTACGGGCACCGGCAGAACAAATGTTTGTATGGGAATTGTGCCCATCCACNCCCCAAGCCTTTAGGACCCGTTCCGTATAGCCTTCATGACCGGGACGCCCTACATGATACATCACACCATCCTTTCGTTTGCGGATGGATGCGGCAATCTTTTCAGAAATTTCATCCAATGCCTGGTCCCAAGTGATGCGTTCCCATTCACCAGATCCTCGCTTCCCCTTGCGCTTGAGCGGATAAAGAATGCGTTCGGTATCATTGATTTGATTAATGGTAGCTGGGCCTTTTGCACAATTTCTCCCTCGGCTCCCAGGATGGTGGGGATTNCCTTCAAATTTCCGAACTTTATTAGAATCTTTATCAATGTAGGCTAAAAGACCACAAGCAGATTCACAATTAAAGCAAGTAGTGGGAACAATGGAATAATGCCGTTCTTTTTTCTCCGGCCAGGCCTGCGGATCCAACTCCATAAAATTATCCCATTCGTTGGGCTCCGGGTATTTATATAACTCCCTAGGGCCTTCCATGACAAATTCTTCCGACCAATCAGGTCGATCAGAAATTTTAGAAATTAGTCCAATGGATTCCGAAAATGTTTCAATCCAACTGCGCTTTATCATGTTAACTCAACGGTATCATTTGTGGTACACGAATGCGCACAAATTCTGTTAAAAATATCCCGATTAATATCAACCCACCAGCAATTAGAGTCGTGCTTNCTGACATGGTATTCAAAATGATGATTGGGATAACACTCCCAAGCGCAATACCAGCCCAGAAATNCTTGGAATAATATCCTTTTGTCATCAGATGGATTGCTTTNTTTGTATCTGGTGTATCATGTGGCATAAAAATTTCTTTCGCGATAAAAAACATATTTAATACGATGCCCCATAAAAGTATATGGGCCATACTCTCCCTTGTTTCCGGTGCAATGACCATCATGGCAACTGAACCTGCCATTAATGCATGAACTAACATATGAATGGCAGACTGAATAGGTATCTGCCAGAGATCTCGTGCTCGAGCTTGGTTAAATAAGAATGCTGTATAAACAGCGCCCATCACTGCAAACACTGCACCGGGCCACCAAAGCCATTCTAATCCAAGACGAAAATATTTATCCAATAATTTCAAAGTGACAAAACCGCCAAATCCTGTAATAATATATGCNCCGCGTACCAACCAAGACTTCCATTGGGGACGCAATAGCACATAAAGAAAACGGTCAGGCCTATCTAAATCTTTTACCAACAACNCACCGGTGANNCCCATAAATACAAGTGTTATAATCAACCCTGTCAATTCTGATGATGCATCAATTCCACCATTGAAAAAATGCCAAANAGCCATCATNAAAAATGTCCCNGTGGCAATGGCTTTGGTNCATACATAGGCTGNCACTTCCCANCCCCATAGNACTCCTTTACTTGGGNTNTCATAAACGCGGCGGGTTTCCTTCGTGTCAATATCCTGTTGAATCTCTTTAGNNACATTATCAATGGCACGCTGATCAATCGGCTTACCTGTTTTGGCTGAATATTCCATGGCCAGNTGCACCAACAGATTCTCATTATCCGCTTCAGATGCACGCTGNTCAGCATATTTGGCAAAATGNCCTACACCTACCGATTGTTCAGACCATAAATAATTCGCNTCCTGTTTTGTGGCATTGGGATCGAGCATTTCAGGCGAACCATTTACATAATATAAATTGGGTTTAGTACCTTTTTCAGGTTTACGGGTTATTGTTTCTTCCTCTGATACCAAATGGGAAATTTTAGAATTGGTGTCATCCAAATCACCAGATATAATNGCTTCNACTGGGCAGACTATGACACAGGCTGGTTCATAACCNCCATCAATTTTGTGGGCACAATAATTACACTTGGCTGCCGTGTGNGTGTCAGGATCAATATANAATGCATCATATGGACATGCTTGCATACAGGATTTACAGCCAATACATCGATCANTATCAAANTCTACGATNCCATCTGCNCGGGTATATAAAGCAGTGGTAGGACAAATTTCNACGCAGGGTGCGTCCGCACAATGGTTACANCGATGNACTGAGAACTCTCGACTGTTATTTGGAAANGAACCTTTTTCAATATATTTCACATGGGTGCGGTTTACACCAATTGNGATATCATGTTCNCTTTTNCATGCAACGGTNCAGGCATGGCATCCAATACACATTCTATTATCAATGACAAAACCGTAATTCATTTATCTTTTTTCAAAAAAATTTTGCTGATTATATTTCTTAAATTGAGAACCATATCTTCTTATTCAAAGCAATCCTTATATTTACGAAGGACAATATTAATTAAATCTTGATATGAATCATTCTAGAAAAATTCCCATTTCAACATTCATTCTAATTGGTGGAAAAAGTGAACGATTTGGATCTGAAAAATGGCGTGCGAATATCAATGGCAAATCAGTTTTGGATCGCATTTGGGATGCATGCATGCATTTCGAAGAGCGGATAATCATCGGGAAACAAAAACCAAAAGATTTTAAAAAGCCATTCGTTTGTGATCAACTTGAAATTCAAGCACCAATCAATGGTTTATATACAGCAATCCAACATACAGAGCACGACTGGATTCAACTGGTTTCCTGCGACCTACCATTAATTGAGGCAGATGTATTTCAAATATTGTGGAACACAAAAACCCAAGAATCCGATGCAGTGATACCTTTGACCAATAATCAGCATCAAGTTACCTGCGCACTATATCATAGACGTATATTGAATTATCTTGAATCAGCAATTGATAAAAAGGATCTCAGTTTATTATCGCTGATAAAAAAATTAAACATAACCGAAGTTAATTTTAATTCTGATAAACGATTTTGGAATATGAATACGAAAAAAAATCTTGGTGAGATATCAAACTATTTAGCCAGTAAATTATAGTTTTATATTATAAATCCAGTTTATCAATCCTTCTCTGGTGCCGCCCTCCTGCAAAAGGTTCGGCCAGCCACAATTTAATTACAGTCAGAATTTTATCTTCATCCATAAAGCGAGCGCCAAGGGATAAAACATTGGCATTATTGTGTTCCCTAGATAGTTTCACAATTTCATCAGGACCATTATAATAAACAGCAGCTCGAACTCCCTTTACCCGATTAGCTGCCATGGCTTCTCCCTGGCCGGATCCACCTAAAATTATTCCGCGGCTTTCCGTGTCATCTGCAACAGCATGGGCGCAGGGAAAAATAAAATCGGGATAATCATCTAAAGCATCATATTCATGGGCACCATGATCGGTCACATTGTAACCTTCGCTGATCAAATGTTCTTTAATGATATTCTTTAGTTCCAATCCTGCATGATCTGTTGCGATATGTATTTTCATTGGATTATAAAAGGGCCTTTAAATGATCACGGATTTTTACTTCAACTTGATCAGCAGTAAAACCAAATTCTTTCGCCAGATTCTTTCCGGGTGCTGATGCGCCAAAATGATTAATGCCAATGGATAATCCATTAGGCCCAATATATTTCTCCCATCCATCTATGATCCCTGCTTCCATGGAAATTTTCATAGCTCCTCGATCCGGGATTAAAGATGTTTTGTATTCATCCGATTGCTTTTCAAAAATCTCCCAGCATGGCATACTTACGATACGAATACGTTTATCATTCATGGATTTTGCCACNTCGATAGCCAAAGAGACCTCTGAACCAGTAGCTAAAAAAACGAGCTCAGGATTATCACAATCCATCACTGAATAAGCCCCTTTGGAAACTCCATCCACAATTGAATCCATTTCANGTTCNAAAACTTGNACGCCCTGCCTNGTNAGNAANAATGCATTTGGTGTTTCTTTNTGATCCATGGCNAATCTGAAACACGCGGAAGTTTCCTTCGCATCTGCAGGCCTAAACACATTGAAATTTGGAATCGCCCTCAGCGCCATAACATGCTCGATTGGCTGGTGGGTGGGACCGTCTTCTCCTACGTAAAATGAATCATGAGTAAATTCATGAATCACACTGCAATGTTGAATCGCCCCTAAGCGCAAGGCTGGTCGTTCATAATCAGCAAACACAAGGAAAGTTCCACCAAAAGGAATTACGCCTCCATGTAGCGCCATTCCGTTCAAAGCTGCTGCCATGGGAAATTCTCTTACACCAAATGCTAAATTACGCCCTGTCCGGTTTTCCCGGCTGAAATCACCATATTTTTTGGCAAAATTTCCTGTATAATTCGAAGGCTCCAAATCTGCAGATCCACCTATAATCGAAGGAACCTGCTCTGCAAATTTGTCCAAAGTGGCTCCAAATGCCTTCCGGGTTGCCAGGGATGATCCAGACTCAAATTCAGGGTAAGAAATCTCAGGTAATATTTCATTAATAGTTATGTTCCACAAAGCTTCTAAATCAGCATTTTCTTTAGCTGCTTTTGAATCTTCATCCCATTTTGAAACTAATTCTCTCAATTCCGTAAATCGGGATTGAAAATAGTCTAATACTACTTTGGGTAGATAAAATTTTTCTTCTGGTAGTCCCAGTTTTTCCTTGGTGGCATTGATTTCTTCCTGCGGTAAAGGTGCACCGTGTGTTTCATGGTCTCCCTCCATGGTAGCACTACCTTGCGCCATAAGAGTCGTACCAATAATCAGGCTTGGCCGATCTACCACCTGTGCTTTTTCAATTGCTTCACGTATCTGGTCATGATCATGCCCATCAATTTCCTGGACATGCCAACCAAATCCCTCAAATACCATCGCATAGTTGGTAGAATCGGAACGATCGACTTTTCCTGAAATCTGCGCATTATTAGAATCATAATATACAATGAGACGAGAAAGACCCCAGTGACCGGCCATGGATCCTGCGCCTAGGGTGATGGGCTCTTGGAAATCTCCATCACTTGCCAATACATAGGTATAATGCCCTACAAGTGCATTAGCATTATCTGCCAATTCTGTAAACTGGCCGCGAAGTATTGATTCAGCCGTGGCCATACCAACTGCCATCCCAAAACCCTGTCCGAGGGGTCCAGTCGTAGCTTCCACGCCAGGGATTTCGACTTCAGGATGACCGGGTGTGCGACTGTGAAGTTGACGGAAATTCTGGATATCCTTCATATCTAACCAGCCAATTTGAATCAGCATAGCATACAAAAGTGCAGATTCGTGTCCGGCAGATAAAACAAATCGGTCACGATTGAACCATTCAGGGTCATCTGGATTAAAATTCAAATATTCAGTGAAAAGTATTTGAGCAAAGTCGGCTGAAGACATAGGGCCGCCGCTATGGCCGGAGTTGGCTTTTCGCACCATATCCATTACCAGTCCTTTGGTAACTGCTAATGCAAATTGCTTTTGTTCTTCTTTACTCCATTCTGAAAAAAGATCAATATCCTCGTAGGTTCTCATTTCTATTTATCGCAATTGAAAATAATTATCTCAATATATTTAGTGAGTTCCTAGAAGATAAAAGTCTTTCATAGTCTGAACAGGATCATCTGTACCAAATATGGCTGAGCCGGCTACCAATACATTGGCTCCAGCATTAATTACTTCCTCTGCATTATGCAGTTTAATACCTCCATCTACTTCAATTAATACGCGGTCTTGTAAACACTTTTCAATCAACATTTGTTTGACTTTTTCAACTCGTTCCGTTGATCCATCAAGATACCCTTGACCACCGAATCCCGGATCAACGCTCATTACTAATACTAAATCAATCTGGTCATAATAAGGCTCAATCTCATCTAAAGGTGTAGCTGGCTTAATTGAAATTCCAACTTTTGCTCCGGTTGCTTTGATACGATCAATTACTGACTGAGGATCATCTGTTGCTTCAATATGGAAGGTAATTGAATCAGCGCCTGCTCTTGCAAAAGGCTCCACCAGTTTCTCAGGATCAATAACCATCATGTGTACATCCAAAAACTTTTTAGTATTCGGTCGAAGGGATTTCACTACAGGTGGGCCAATGGTTAAATTAGGTACAAATTGGTTATCCATTACATCCACATGGATCCAATGGGCACCCCCTTCATCACATTGGGACAGGGCTAATTGCAGATTTGCAAAATCAGCGGATAATATCGATGGTGCTAACTTGAATTCCGAGGCCATTTTCGAGGGTAAAACTTAACTTTACCCTGTTGGTTTTTCAACTGAGAATCTTACTAATGCGGATAGTGGAAAGTAATATCTTCTTCTAAATTTTCATTTAAGCTATTCCCAACAGGACAGGTATGGGCTGTTCGCTCAAGTAATTCCCGCTCTTTTTCAGAATAGTTTTGGGGGAAATATATATTAATACGAATTGCATTTATATGCCTTGGATTCACTCCCATTTTTTTTACTATATCGGCCTTTGTACCGTTTATGTCAATCCCATGATGCCTGGCTTTAATTCCCATAACACTGATCATGCAACTGGCCAGCGATGTAGCCACCAAATCTGTAGGCGAGAATGCTTCACCTTTTCCTTCATTATCTTTAGGGGCATCTGTAAGAATTCGATCGCCTGATTGAAGATGAACTGCTTCTGTTCTAAGGTCGCCTAAA
>PBBH01000005.1 GCA_002716525.1 Fidelibacterota bacterium
TGGTCCCCATGAAGTTTTATTGATTGGCGATACCATCCATGATAAAGAAGTAGCGGATGCCATAGGCGCTGACTATGTTTTGGCTTGTCATGGCCATGTAAGCCAATGGAGATTAGAAGAAACTGGCGCTTCAGTATTTGAAAATCTGAAAGGTGTAATCAATTGGTTTGAAGGCCAGGATAATAGCTGACCAAAAAATATTTAGTTAGGAAAACCCTTTCGCAATAAAGGGTCTTTTTTAATTAGCCAGTGGCGGTTTCGAAAAATCCAATTTTCATATATATTTTAGTTAATGATTTTATGATAATTTTCCCCGTTAAGACGGTTTGATTAAAATTACGTATAATTTTAATCAGTTGTGGTGATACAAATCACTGTTTCCAGCAAATGGGAAATAATGGATGATCAAGATTGTCTCCCTGATTATATGCTGATAATTCCGGGAAAGGAGGAGATGTTTCACCAGGGCGTTTACCATAAACAGCATCATCGCCCAACCACCTAGAGGATACGGCACGACGTCTTATTGCATTATCTGGATTACCTGACCCAGAATGGAGTGTTTTAAAATGAAATACAATACAGTCACCGGGTGCCATGTCCCATGATAAAATAGTATATTTTTCACGTTCGCCTTCTATATCAGGAAGAGATTCAAAGCTGCCTGGTGAATAATCGTATTCTTTATTGGTTAAAAATTTTAATGGCATAAACATTTTNNCCCAGGTGTGAGAGCCAGAAACGAATTCCAGACCAGACTCTTTTGGCACGGGATCTAGAGGCAGCCAGATGCTGCAAACCTGCTCGCCATCAATACAGTAATAAGGCTGATCATGGTGCCATGGTGTTCGTTCAGAAGTTTTGGGCTCCTTGACTAATACATGTTCATGAAAAAGACGGACTTGATCGGACTGGGTTACCTTCCCAGCAATNTCTGCAGCGGGNGAAAAAAATAAAAAATCTTTATATTCTTCAAACCGGTCCCAATTACAGTAATCATCATAAAAATCGCCTTCCTTATTTTCTGGTGTATACTGGCAAGCATAAGGACCGGGATNTTTTCGGTTTTTTTNAATACCAACAGCGAGTTTATCCAGCCATTTTTGTTCAAAAACGTCTCGTAAACAAATGGCCCCATGTTGTTGAAATGCTTTGACTTCTTCCTGAGATATCATCCTTGGTTTACTCGACCGTAAAAAATCTGCTGAACTTCAGGACTGTTCATTACACCCGGTCGGTCTTTGTAACANAGTGTGGCCACATAGCGTGTTTTATNCCCTGTCACTGGNGTTACACGATGCAAAGAATAAAATCCGGCAAAAATCAATATATCGCCCGGCTCGACCGGAAGGGAAAGAATACCATCTTCCGCGCCTCCTAGGATAGAACCTAGTTTGGAATATTNATCATTATCCTCATTTCTTAAATCAGGGACACATTCGAAAATACCGCCGGATTCCGGTTCCTGAATCATGAGTGTGATGGTTACCTGGGATTCATCATAATGCCAGCCGTGGTTTTGACCTTTTNCCATCACATTGATCGTTAAAGCTGCCATGGGGTCTGCCATAGGATAGAGTTTATGTCCCAGCACAGCCGATAGAAATTCTTTCAATGGGATCCAGTTATATAATTGGTGTAGGGCATGGGATGGTGAGATGATGTCATATGGTATAGAATTCAAAGAAGTGGCCTGTTTTTNCCGGCGAGGATGATTATCGGGTAATGATAAATCATCTTTATCCAAAAATGGATTATGGNAATCANGGCATGCATAAGATTCTGGCAATACTATATCTGCTTCTGTTGCCATTCTTTTTAANATATCTTGTTTAATTACACCTTTCATGATGGAAGCNCCATTTGCTTCAAGNNCATTTTTGTGGATATCNACCAGCCGCTGCCATTCAGGTGTCCCGCTGGATACAAAGGGGAAGCGATCCAAATCAATATATTGTTCAGTTGAAGGATTCATGATAGGGCAATATTAATTGTTTTCTCCTTTGTAATGCACACTAAATTCCCAGTCTTGTAATTTCAACAGAATTATGGAAGCATCCCCCAAACTCAAACGGCAATTAGGTCTATTTGACAGTACCATGATGGTTATTGGTATTGTGATTGGTTCCGGTATATTTATGACAACTGGTTTAATGGCAGAAGCACTGCCTTCACCATCTCTCATATTGATAGCCTGGGTATTGGGTGGTGTCATGATGATAGCTGGTGCATTGACTTATGCTGAATTAGGGGCTGCCATGCCAAAAGCTGGCGGGCAGTATGTTTATCTACGGGAAGCTTACGGGCCATTGCCAGCATTTCTATTTGGATGGGTGGCCTTCATTGCTTATCTCACTGGAACCAATGCAGCTATTGCTGTTGCTATAGCGGAACATATGGGATCTTTTTTTCCTACAATATCACCAGGGAATATCATCTTGGATTTAGGTTTTTATCATTTGTCATCCGGTCAGCTTATGGCCTTAACCATTATATTTGGGTTGTCCCTGGTAAATTATTTGGGAGTGGTATTGGGGAAATGGGTCCAAAATGTACTCACAATTTTGAAAATAGGTTCAATTTTGGTATTTGCTCTGATCGGACTTTTTGTTACAACAAATGTCACCATAGATTATACTTTGAATCCCACCGGCTTATCCTTTGGCCAGATCCTCATGGGAATGGGGGTAGCGCTAATTGCGGTAAACTGGACAGTGGGCGGCTGGGATTATGTGACCTTAGTATCGGGAGAAGTCAAGTCACCGGGGAAAAACCTGCCACGGGCTTTAATTTTCGGAACACTTGCAATCATCTCTTTGTACATTTTGATTAATCTTGCCTATTTAAAATCAATGCCCATTTCACAAATAGCTGGAGAAGTCAAAATTGGTGAAGCATCAGCACGCGCTTTATTTGGGAATGGTATTGCTGGTTTATTCACCGTGGCCGTAATNCTTTCTATGTTTGGTTCATTAAACGGAAATATTTTAGTTGGCCCAAGGGTGACCTATGCTATGGCAAAGGATGATCTGTTTTTCAGGCAGGCTGCTGATGTACATCCCAAATATCGTACGCCCGGTAATGCAATCATTTTACAGGGAATCTGGGCGGGAATTTTAACTCTGACCGGTACCTTCAAAGAATTAATTACATTGGTGGTTTTTGTTAATTTTATGTTGTGGATTGCCGCGTCATCCACTGTGTTTGTTCTGCGTAAAAAACAGCCGGACCTACATCGGCCTTATAAAGTTTGGGGATATCCTTGGGTTCCAGCTTTATTTATCCTTTTTTCTCTGGCAGTGATGGTGAATACTTTTTTTGAATCGCCAGGTCAATCGTTGATGGGGTTAGGTTTAACCTTTCTGGGGCTACCGGCTTATTATTATTGGAATAAACGTTAAAAAGTGGTTAATAAAAACCGCTTAGAAATTAATCCCTCACATCTTTGGAATATTCATCTCCGTAATATTTACTGGTGATACTGGTATGAAATTTCTCTGCGCGGATTGGCTCATATTTTGGATTTTCAAGATTGGGTAACACTTCCAGAATCTCATCTTCCCAGACATAAATTGCCATGGGGAACGAAACACGCGGCTTACCAATTAGATTAGACTCTTGCGGCCGGCTGACCCGGTGAGTTGTAGAAGGGAAAACATCATTGCTGATCCGTTGCATGTAGTCCCCCGTATTAAGAATGATATCGCCAAATTTCGGTTTTAATCGTATCCATTTCATATTCTTTCGATTCAGGACCTGCAAACCTTCTATGCTCTGTGAAGGTAAAATGGTAAATAGGTCAATATCTTCATGACCTAACATCCGACCTCCACCTGAATCCAACTCTTCTTGAGTCATGGGCGGATAATAATTGAGACGGAACCCAAAATTTGTATTAGTAAGCTTCTGATCAAAACAATGGGGATCAGTCCCAAGGTATGTCAGCATACTCTGCATGAGTGGTAAAATCAATTTTTCTTGCGCTTTTACAACCTGTCGGAAAAAAGGTTCATATCCAGATAGTGGCCAAAAGTCCGTTTCATTATAATTCAGATTATTATCCACATCGAATGCCCTGCGGCAGAACACCCATCCTTCAACCAGGTCTGGGTGAATGATGGTGGTTGTTTTCATCGGGAAATATCCTTGGTTTACTGACCCGAAGCGTCGCGCTTCGTATTTCATCCGTTCTTCGANAGTGGTCTCTTCAAAAAATCCAATAATTTTTTGTTCTGCTTTGTGATATAGATTTGGGTCTATACCATGGTTGGTAATAATAGCAAACCCAATTTCTTCTAAGGCAGACCCTAGCTCTGTAACGAAACGAATTTTGTCATCGGTAAACAAGCGGAAATCAACCGATTTGATTTCAAAATCTGTATCAAATTCTTCTTGGTCAGGGTGTTCAGATAAATGGTAGACCTGATCTTTACGCACCTGTTCATATTGACGAAATTCGCGATTTAGGGATTCGATTCCCTTTTCGGTGGATTTTGTATTTTTCATTTCATTTCAGGTTCTAGATCAACACCTAATCCATCTGCAATACGATTGATGTAATTGAAATAGCCCACAACTTGGGCTGCATCACTGATTGCATCTTGGGATAAAGCTGCGTTTTCTAAAATTGTTATGTCTGACTTTGACATTTCACCCGGTGTTTTTGTTAGCTTTTCTGCCCACAGGCACAAAGATTTGTCCTGTACTGATAAATCAGCTTTATGCCAATCGTGTTTTAAATGTTCTGCAAGAATATCATCTTTTACTTCATCCCGGAAGTCATTACCATGTGCTTCGATTCAGTAATAGCAGTGGTTTACCTTAGAAACCACGGTGGCAAGCATTTCACGTTGGGCACGGGATAGATCTGACTTACCAAACATAATTGTTAAATACATAGCCATGGCATCTCGCAGGGTTGCAGGACTACGGCTCATAATTTTGAGTATATTAAAAACTTTCCCCGAACGCAATATACCCTTTTCATATTCCTTTTTGAGAATTCCTTTTGCATCCTGTTCATCAATAATATCAATGTATGTCATACTGTTTCCTGCTCAACCAATTGAAAGTCTTTTGCCATCCGTGCTTCATAATCGAACCCTTCTTTTTTCCCTGCGGATCGCCCAAGGAAATAAACGAGCGTACCTAATATCACACCTCCCAGTGTCCATAAAAATACGTCTGCAATAATCTGGGCCATAAAAAACCCCATCGATATCACGGTAATACCGCCTAATAAATATAGTACCCACACGGGCGGCTTGAATCCGGCCGATTCATATAATGGTTTATTAACGGTTGGCATGGCAATAAGTGCCAGGCCCTGTATGATGTAAATAATGAAAATACCAATCAGGCCAGTACTCATTAGAAAATAAGCGGATTTGCTCCATACCAAGCCAGTGCATATGATGCCGCTAATGATAAGGCTTATATGGGGTGTTCGCCATTTAGGATGGATCGCCGCCAAAAAAGTAGGCAATAGGCGATCTTCACTGAATACAAACAGCATTCGAGAGGGGACTAGGATTGAACCGTTAATGCTGGTTAAAAATGCGCTCATGGCACCTATGGCAACAATATTTGACCCCCATGGGGGCAGGTACACAGCAGATGCGTCAGCCATAGCAGACTGGGACTGCGCCAGTGTATCCGCAGGTAAAACGCCAAAGGCCACAAAAGCCATAAAGAAAAAAATGAATACGGAAGCTAATACACCCTTTACAAATATCATTGGCAGTGTTTTGGTAGGGTTTTTGGTCTCGCCGGCTACCTGCGCCAGAGTTTCAAAACCTGCATAACTGAAAAACAGCATTGGCATGGCATTCAGCAATCCACTGAATCCCTTGGGAAGCATGGGATCATAATAACTCAAATCCACGGCGAATAGGCCCGGAATGACCAATACCAGGATACTAAAAATCAATACTGCTAGCATAGCCGTTTGAATATGGCCATAATGACGTATGCCAAACAGATTGATGCCATAAAAAAATACCATGGTAATTGTAGCCCATAAACGGGGATCCGTACCCGGGATAAAAAAAGTCATGTATTCACCTAGGCTGGTAGACATAAATGAAATAGCGCCGATAAAAGCCAGCAATTTCATCCACATGGCAATGAATCCTAGGTAGTAATTTCCAAAGGTTCGAGAGATGTGGATGTATGCGCCCCCTGGGCGCATACCCAATGGGGTGGAAATAAAAACGCTATAGGCCAGAGCTGTACTNATCACAATCGGTGCGAACAGCAGATAGGCCCAGGGTACAGCTGATCCGGCTACCGCTCCAGCTTCTCCGGTTACACGGAAGATACCGGCACCAACTAAAATGCCAATAATAGTTGCATAGCCAGAAAGTTTGCCCAGATCGCGTTTTAGTGTAGCCATAGAACAATGCAAAGGTAGGTGTTGAGATGTACCGATGTCAAGATAAGGGCCTAGTAAACTTTAATTATAAGGAATAGGCGGTAAAAATCCGCCCGTGATTTCAGTGATCAGTTTTGCAAATTCGATGGTAGTTCTATCTTCCAGATAAGGACCAATTATCTGCATACCGATCGGCATATTATCGCTTGATAAACCAATGGGGACATTGGTGGCAGGCAATTGACCTGTATTTGCCAGCCCAGGCCAAACGATTAAGTCGCTGTAAGGTCGTTCAACTTCATTGACCATAATGTTACGGCCATGAAAATCGTGATGGTGGTCATGATCAAAAGCAGAACGAACGGTTGTAGGGCATAGAAGAATATCAAAAGATTCAAAGAATAGATTCCATTTTTGTCTGATTCGCTGTCTTTTTTCATTAGCAGAAAGCCAGTCTGTGTGGGAAATGAGTGAATTACGTATTTGTTGTGCTCTTGGAGATTGATCTTCAGGATTTAACTTTGGCAGTGCTGTCTCCATAGTTTCAATCACTTCTTTTGGATAACCGGTTGCCATAATTGGGGCCAATAATTTTCCATAAATTTTGTCGTTCATTTCTAAAGAAAAATCAGGCTGGGCGTTTTGGACTTTTCCACCGCTATTGGCCAATTGGTCAGCTGTTTTTCGTATCAGGTTAATCGTCTCTAAATCAACTGGGCAATAGGGATCATCCACCCAAATACCAATTGTATAGTCTGAGAGTTTATTATACCGGGCTGGTGGTAGTTTTAATATCCAGCCATTGGATTCTGATTTTCCCGGACCAGATAAAACATTCATCATGAGTTCAAGGTCTTCTGCTGTACGGGTAATAGGACCTACTACTGCCAAGTTATTCTGACCAGCTATAGCTCCCGGCGGTGGGGGAATGTGACCATTCATAGGGATGATGCCATGGCTGGGTTTATGTCCGTATGTACCGCAAAAATGGGATGGAGTACGTATAGAACCGCCAATATCACTTCCCAATTCTAAAGGCGTCATGCCGGCGGCAACAGCCGCCGCCGCTCCGCCNGANGATCCTCCCGGTGTTTTGGTAATATTCCATGGATTGTTTGTGGTGCCGTAAATATCGTTAAAAGTCTGGATATCAGCTAAAAATAAGGGCACATTAGTTTTGCCAAAAATGATAGCACCGGCGTCAATCAGCTTTTGGACTGCCTCTGCATTAGTTTCTGGGATATGATTTTTCCACACTTTGGCGCCGCATGTGGAAACAATGCCGGACACTTCGAAAGCATCTTTTACNGTCATCGGTAAACCATGCAGTAAGCCCCAGGAATCCCCACTTGATAAAGCTTTATCAGCCTTCTGGGCACGCTCCATGGCCCGGTCTGTATCCAGCTGAACAACAGCATTAATTTCGGGATTTATTTTTTCTATTCGTTTGAGATATGATGTGAGTATTTCAACAGATGAGATTTCACCATTTCCAATGGCAGATAAAATTTCGACAGCGGATTGGTACACAATTAGTCGAAATCTAGAATGAATCTTTTCATGGATTCATAACAGTTGACNAGGCTGGNTAAACTGACCCATTCATCAACNGCATGTGCGCCATGACCAGCTGGACCAAATAGGATGGAGGGTATNCCTGCTTGTGAAGCGAGAGCTGAATCTGCCCAGTAGGACATACCATCATAATTTGTGTTACCGGCTGCTTTTTTNAGTTTTTCTACCAAATCATNCTTGGGAATTTCATTCGGAGGACGGTTGAATGTCTGCCGGGCTTTNACTTTGTGGTCACCNTTGGTGTTTTCAATTGCAGATATCACNCGTTTCAATTCTCTGTCTAATTTATCTTGGGATTCGCCCGGTAAAATGCGTCTNTCCCAATTCAGTTTTGACATGGCTGCGATCACGCTCTGGCCAGTGCCTCCTGAAATTAAGCCNGGATGAAGAGTGGCATGACCCAGGTAAGGGTGGGGTTTTTCCTGGGCTAATTCCTGATTAATTAATTCTAATTCCTGTAATGCAGCTCCTAATGGGAAAATGGCGTTAATGCCTTGTTCCGGACGNCTACCATGGGCCGCCAAACCTTCAATCTCAATTTCAAACCATGCATATCCTTTGTTGCTTATGCCAATGGATTCTTCCGTAGGCTCCATAAATATTCCTAAAAATGGTTGTGCAGGNAGNGAGGGTAAATAATNTTCCACTAGGTGTTCCATACCCANACTCAGGCTCTCTTCATCTGCCACAAAAGTAAAAGCAAGAGAAATAGGACAAGGTTGATCTTTAAAATAAGTTGCCAGTCCCATTTGNACTGCACATCCTGCCAGCATGTCGTAAGTACCGCGGCCGTAAAGTTTGTCACCATCCTTACGGAGGTTGAAGGGATCGGTCATATNTTCAATGCCGACCGTATCCAGATGGCCATTCATCAGTAGGATTTTTNCCGGGNTAGCTCCTTTGAGGAAGGCAGTGGTATTACAGCGATCTCCATTAATGGTATGTACTTGTGTTGGAATGCCCAATTGATGAAAGTGGCGGGAAACATATTCAGCAATCTCGCGCTCCTCTTGCCCCTCGGTGGAAAGGTCTGGATTTACTGAATTAATGTGAACCAGTTCAGTTAGGTATTGAATAAGTTGATCTTGCAATTTTTNGCTCTTATCTAAGCCCAAAGATACCGGCGAATGGAAAATAGATGCAACGACCTCAACACTATTGTAGATTTACNGCAAGATCAAACTTCAAAAGATAAAGGCATTGCCATGAAAAAGNTATTTTTATTGATTATTCTCGTTATTGCNGGTTGTAGNAAAAANGANATCACAACCGGTAATGCNGCTGCAGCAGAAAAAGTATTCGGTCTNAACTTTACCGCATCNGAACGNGATTCCCTATTGGANGGNNTGAATGAACGNCTTGNGCAATATGATCAATTNCGCACNATTGATTTACCAAACCATATCGGATATCCATTGTATTATAATCCGTTAGTGGATGATGGTAATCTGCCCCGGGGGCGGGATCGTTTTCAATTCACTGAAATNCCTACCGTACGGCCCGGAGATTTANANCAGTGTGCTTTCATGACAATTCCGGAACTAGCATACCTCATTCGAACCCAGAAGGTAAAGTCAGAAGAATTGACCCGGATGTATTTGGAACGCTTAAAGCGCTATGGACCTGAACTGGAATGTGTGGTCACGATTACGGAAACGTTAGCGATACAACAAGCTCGCAAAGCAGATTTAGAAATTACACGAGGTAGATACCGTGGGCCACTCCACGGTATCCCATGGGGAGCGAAAGATTTGCTGGCAGTTCCGGAGTATAAAACTACCTGGGGGGCAGCGCCATATAAAGATCAAATCCTANATGGAAAAGCAACGGTAGTCCAAAAATTGGAAGAAGCAGGAGCAGTATTAGTGGCTAAGCTAACACTGGGTGCACTGGCCTGGGGTGATGTGTGGTTCGGCGGAAAAACACGGAANCCATGGAATACGGAACANGGCTCCAGNGGTTCCTCNGCAGGGCCGGGNTCAGCAACGGCAGCTGGACTGGTGGGNTTTTCCATTGGATCTGAAACTTGGGGATCTANCGTATCTCCTGCTACACGAAATGGNGTAACAGGACTTCGTCCTTCTTTTGGTGCCGTTAGCCGTGCTGGTGCCATGGCCTTGAGTTGGTCCATGGATAAACTGGGTCCCATGACCCGTTCCGTAGAAGGNGCTGCTATTGTTTTTAATACTATACGCGGTGCCGATGCAATAGACCGTACGGTGATGGATGTCCCATTTCAATATCCATCGAAACGGGGTTTAAAAAATCTAAGGGTGGGCTATATTAATTCTGCTTTTGCCGATTCAGCTGTCAGTGAAAATGATCAAGCGGTTCTGGCTGTGCTGGAATCATTGGGTCTGGAACTAGTACCGATAGAACTGCCTGAATTTCCTACCCGAGCCCTTTCATTTGTCCTTCAGGCAGAAGCTGCAGCAGCCTTTGATGAACTGACACGTACAAATCGGGATAATGAATTAGTGCGTCAGATTAAAAATGCCTGGCCCAATGTCTTCCGGGAAGCTCGTTTCATTCCAGCAGTGGAATATATTAATGCAAACCGGGCGCGTACGCTATTAAACCAAAAAATGGCTGAATTAATGAAAACTATCGATGTATATGTAGTCCCCTCTTATTTTGGTGATAATTTGCTCAGGACTAACCTGACGGGCCATCCCTGTGTGGTTGTCCCAAACGGGTTTAATGAAAAAGGAACGCCCACTAGTATTAGTTTTATCGGTGATCTGTATGAAGATGGGAATGTATTAGCGGTGGCCAAAGCCTATCAGGAGGCCACGGATTGGCATAAACAATATCCATCTCAATTTGATATTGAATAAGTCATATGTATTTTAGGTAAAAAATAATTATTAATTTCACCATATTATTAATATCAAATTATTTGGGAACATTAATTTAACTAATAGTAAAANAANTTGTCTAACCTTGNNNATCAAGGTTAGATNNNATGAANTNNCAAAANAAGGAGTTAATAGTAAGATTCATGCGTAAAATTTTATTTATTTTAATATTGGCCTTTACCAGCTTGTCTTTCGCTCAGCACGGAGGAGGGCGTCGTGGAGGTTATTCCCAACAGCAAACGGACCCAACAAAAGTTCCCAANATTGGTGTCGTGTATGGTACAGTGGTGGATTCTGCTAGTGGTACTCCAATTCCGTATGCCTCTGTGGCTATTGTTAATAGTCGTAGCAGCACGATCATGACGGGCGGAATTACCAATCAAGATGGTGAATTTCATATCAAAGAAATCGCTTTAGGTCGCCATAAGATTGTGGTGGAATATATTGGCTATAAGAAGCAGGAATTCGGGCCATATACTTTCATGCCATTTGGAAATAATAAAACGGAATATAACCTTGAAACAATTGCATTGACACAAACAACCTTGCAAATGGCGGGAATTGATGTTGAAGGAGAACGTCCATTATTTGTCCAAACAGCTGAAAAACGTGTTTTTAATGTAGAAAGAAATTCGCTTTCGACCGGTGGTAATGCAATCGATGCATTGCGTCAAGTCCCNGGGGTTGAAGTTGACCCNGATGATAATATTAGCCTGCGAGGAAGTTCAAGAGTGAATCTCATGATTGATGGGAAACCATCCAGTATTGCNGGNGGAGATATTAAATCACTNCTTCAGAGTGTACCTGCTGCAAATATTGCTGATATAGAAGTCATGACTAACCCAGGGGCCAANTATGATCCAGAGGGNATGGCTGGAATNATCAATATTGTACTTAAAGAAAATAAATTTGCTGGATTGAATGGAAATATAAATACTGGGGGTGATTCTCAAGGGGGAAGTAATCTATCTGGGCAGGTTAATTACCGGACGACAACATTCAATTCATTTATCAACTTAGGNATGAANGATCGNAANNGGATCTCAGATGGTACGAGTTATCGGACAATGGAATTCCCAGGCTTTAAAAATACACTTGATAAAAATAGCGAATCAAACTCTGGGGGCCCAAATTTATTTGTAAAAACAGGNTTCGAGTATTTTATAGATCCAACGCANTCATTGGCTATCTCGACNACCTTAAGTAACGGGGACCGAAATAGTGAGAATAAAACTTATACATCGGACACTGGACCAGGTGAGAAAAAATATTGGCGTTATACGAATGGTGGCGGAGATCGAAATGGATATGATATCAATTTGAATTATGATAAAAAGTTTAAAAACCCTAAGCAAAAACTGACATCTTATGCTCGTTTTTCCGATGGGCTCAATGATGGTGTAAATGAATATTATAATACCGATGATGGTGGTTTGAATTATGTAGATATTGATAGAGCTAAGAATGGGCAAGATGGAACAAGTAAGAGCTATAATTTTAAGTTGGATTATGTTCATCCATTTGACGATAATAGTAAACTAGAGGTTGGATTATCCAGTAAGTCAACAGATCGAGGTGATAATCAAATAGCCGAGCTTTATGATGAAGCCACAGGGGGATTCACCGCTGATAGAGCTTTCAGCAATGAGTTCATTTATAATGAAACGGTGCATGCAGCTTATATCCAATATGGAGGTAGCNTATGGTTTATTGGTTATAATGCAGGCGGTAGATACGAAACTGTTNATATGATGTCTGANNTNAANACNNNCAACGAAGGANNNTTNNAAAATCCTTATTCNAGTTTNTATCCAAGTTTATCNTTGTCANTGGGNGCACCTCAATTNTTNCAGATTTCANCCAGTTATTCCAAACGTGTTAATCGGCCAAGATCTCGAATGTTAAATCCATTTAGCTCTCGTCAAGATAGCAAAAATATCAGGATGGGTAACCCATTTCTAAAACCAGAATACACAGATTCTTACGAGTTGAATTTTAGCCGATATACTAAAGGAATTTCATTGAGTTTAGGTGGTTATTATCGCCATACGACAGACAAGATGGAACGTTACAAACAAATGAGATCAGATGGTGTATCTGTAGCAACCTATGCAAATGTTGATGACCAAAAAACTAAAGGAATTGAATACAGCGCAGTTGGTTCCCTTGGCCGAAGATTAAGATTGATGTTTTCTGGCAGTGTGTATTGGGATGAGATCAATACCGAATTATACGGAACTGATTATGATCAGACCGCTCAAGGTCAGCGCATGAGATTCACGACAATGTGGAATATTACACCTACGACTGAATTTATGTTCTTCATTTTTTACATGCCCCCGAGGGATATCGCCATCGGTAAAATGGACGCCATGAGTTTTTCTTCTATGTCCATTAAAAAGAAATTAATGGATGAACGACTTAATTTGACGCTGAATGTGGGTGATCCATTTGGACTTTCAGGTTTTAGGTTCGAGACTTGGGGCGATATAGACAGTGACGGGATACGTGATTGGTATCAGGATTCTAATCGCAATTGGAATAGTCAAAATGTTCGATTGACTTTAGAATACCGATTTGGAAAAATGGAAGACAGGAGCAGATTTAGCCGCCAGCAGAGAGGTGAAGGGATGGAAATGGAAGGCGGAGAAATGGAAATTGACTGATTAAATAAAGTAGCGTTATCGATCAATAACACTATTACTTTTTCTTTTTAATTTTGATTTGTATCCATTTATACTTCATTACTTATGAAAGACAATAAATATGAAAGACAATAAATGGATGATTTATGGGGCCAATGGGTACACTGGCCGTTTAGTTGTAGATGAAGCACTCCAAAGAGGTCTTAAGCCCGTATTGGCAGGCCGCGATGAGCAAGTTCAAGTTCTNGCAGATGAAAAAGGACTGGAAGCAAATATATTCGCTTTAGATGAGCTTGAAAATGTAATTGAAAAATTGAGTGGGTTTTCGGTTGTTGCCAACTGTGCTGGACCTTTTTCTGCCACCGCCAATAAAATGATATCGTCCTGCCTGAAATCCCAAACCCACTATATTGATATTACGGGTGAAATTCCCGTTTATCAGTTTGCCCACAGCATTAAAGAAAAAGCAAAATCCGCTGGAATCGTTGTTTGTCCCGGCGTAGGATTTGACGTTATTCCAACCGATTGTCTGGCGGCCCATTTAAAAGAAAAAATGCCCGATGCCACATATTTGGCACTGGGATTTGCTATGAAGGGTTCCAAAGCAAGCAAAGGAACGGCTAAAACTGCCGTGCAGGGTATGGCCTACGGGGGAAGAGTTCGAGAGGGGGGTAAAATGAAAGAAGTCCCCTTTGCCTATAAAGAGAGAGAAATTGATTTTGGTTTCGGANCTGTGAATACAATTACAATACCCTGGGGAGACGTGTATACGGCCTATCATAGTACAGGCATTCCAAATATTGAAGTTTATTTTCCCCGTTCGCCTAAAGGGGCAGTCCAATTAAGAAAACGTCAAAAATACATGCGCTTTATGAAAATTGGNTGGGTACAAAAATTAGTACAAAACCGCATTGATAAAACTTGGANGCCCAATACGCCNGAGCANCGGGNANAAGCAAAATCCTATGTTTGGGGAGAAGTGACNAATGAAANTGGTGAAACCCTCCANGGNAGATTTACCACTGTTGANGGGTATGATCTAACTGCTTTTGGCACAGTNGANGTGGCCCAGNATCTAATTGGTAANNATNATAAATCCGGNTTTTTNACGCCCAGTCTGCTCATGGGAAAAGAATTATTGGAAAGAATGCCNGGNTTNTCTGGTATCGAATACANATAAAATGAAAAAGTTTTTTCAAGGCTTATNNNCTACTATNGGTCTTNTATTANNATATTTATTATTCTGGCCGGTAGATGTGGANCCGGNAGNNTGGGNAGCGCCNGANCCTCCTGANATGAAGNGTAAGTTTGCNNCGAATNATTATTTNCANGANGNAGAAATTCTAGGTGTAAATGANGGTATAGGGCCGGAAGATATTGCTGTGGATGAAGCAGGNAATATGTATGCCGGATATGAGGATGGCCGCATTATCAAATATGACGTATTTGGGAAAAATATGGGNGTATTTGTCAATACNGGTGGNCGTCCTCTNGGTCTNGATTTTGACGNTNNATGGAATTTGNTTATTGCCGATGCAAATCANGGGCTATTGCAAGCGGATTTACAGGGCAATCTNGTTACACTTNCNCTNGANTCGGNTGGTATNNNNTTNAAGTTTACTGATGATGTGGATGTAGCTTCAGATGGNAAAATTTATTTTTCAGATGCTTCTTCCCGTTACGCAGTTCACCACTACAAGTTTGATCTCGTAGCACATCGACCCTATGGACGACTNCTNGTATATGATCCAAATACAAAAAANACCACAACCTTATTATCTGANCTTTATTTTGCNAATGGTGTGGCAGTCAGCCCNNATGATGATTTTATTTTGNTCAGTGAGACATCTGAATACCGGNTACAAAAATATTGGTTAAAAGGNGATAAAGCAGGTCAATCTGAAATTATTNTTGATAATCTACCTGGATTTCCTGATGGAATCTCCTCAAATGGGAAAGGTATATATTGGGTGGCTTTAGCGAGCCTTAGAAAAGAGATTATCGATAATTTAGGGGAAAAACCATTTATCCGAAAAATGATACTGCGGTTGCCGGAATCGATGCAGCCCGCTCCAGACCGATATAGTTTTGTTCTTGGTATTGATGGAAATGGGAATATTATTCATAATCTGCAGCACCCTGCACCAGATTCCTATTCTCCCATTACTAGTGTAGAAGAAAAAAATGGCATTTTATACCTGGGCAGCCTCACTTATCCCGGCTTGGCAAGAATCAGCGCTCCATAAATAATTACAAAATGAAAATCGCACTTATCCAGCAACATGCAACTTCAGACTTGGAAGCCAACTTAACCAGAGGATTGGAACATATTGATCAGGCAGCATCTCAAGGAGCAGAAATAGCTGTATTTGCTGAACTGGCTTTTACGCCCTTTTATCCCCAGTATTTAGCCAAAGATGATATATCCAATCTGGCCGAACCTGTCCCAGGTTCAACTACTGAAAAATTCATGGCAAAAGCCAAAGAACATCATATGGTTATTATCATTAATCTTTTTGAATTAGATAATGGGAAAACCTACGATGCTTCCCCAGTAATTGATGCTGATGGAACGCTACTGGGTACGACCCGCATGGTACATATTGCAGATTATGAATGTTTTTATGAAAAAAGTTATTATGCGGAAGGAGATCACGGAGCACCTGTCTATGATACTGCCGTTGGTAAAGTAGGTGTGGCTATTTGCTATGACCGTCATTTTCCTGAGTTTACTCGTGCATTAGGTGTGAATGGTGCTGAAATAGTAGTTGTGCCCCAGGCCGGCACAATAGGTGAATGGCCAGATGGACTCTATGAAGCAGAACTCCAAGTGGCATCTTTTCACAATGGATACTTTTGTGCTTTGGCCAATAGAGTAGGTGTTGAGGACCAAATGGAGTTCGCCGGCGAATCATTTATAACCGACCCTGATGGAAAAGTAATCGCTCAATCTCCTACAGGAGAAGATCATATTTTAATTGCTGATATTGATTTAACTAAAGTGGCAGAATCCCATGCACGGAAAATGTTCTTCAGGGATCGTCGCCCCGATATTTATCCACTTAATGAAAAATCCTAAATATGCGTAAACATCCACGATTATATTCTTTCCGGCGCTGACCCTGGGCTATTCGCGCCAGGATGGCGCTGGCATATACTGGAATCTCCGTTGAACTACGGGAAATATTGCTAACAGAGCGTCCCAATGAACTCTATGCTATTTCATCTAAGGGGACGGTTCCTGTCATTGAGTTAGAGGATGGGCAGGTCATCGATGAAAGTTTTGATATTATAATGTGGGCTTTAGATCAAACCAATACCGATTGGATGGAGATCAATCCAGATGAGCAATTAAAAATGATCCATGCTAATGATCATGAGTTCAAACCTTGGTTGGATAAGTATAAATACCATGAACGGCATCCAGAGCACACCAAGGAATATTATCAAGAACAATGCGATAAATTTTTGTCTGACTATAATGAAATCTTAAAAATACAACCATATCTCATTGGGGAAAAAATTCAACTTTTAGATGTGGCCGTTTTCCCATTTGTTCGACAATTTGCTTTTGTGGATTCGCGTTATTTTGAAGAAAAATATTCTCAACTTAATCTTTGGCTTCAAAAATGGAAAAACTCCAAGTTATTCAACTCTATCATGGATAAATATATCCAATGGGGACCAGATCATGATCCTATGATCGTTTCATTTGCGGCCTGAACTCATATGAATCCCATGCGATGAAAAAAGAAGTTTTATATAATAAAAAGAGCCGCGAGCTCCTTTTAAAAGAATTGCAACAAGAATCATTCAAACGAATCACCTGTTCTTTTTACCGCTATATGTCTATAGAAAATCCCGAATCACTTCGGGATGAATTATACCGAGACTGGAATGCCTTTCAAATCTTTGGCAGGATCTATATAGCAGCAGAAGGTATCAATGCTCAGTTGAGTTGTCCCGAGCATCATTGGGAAGCGTTTAAAAAGAATATGAATTCAAACACTGCATTTGTGAAGATACCATTGAAGATCGCCCTGCAGCCAGGGGAATCATTTTATAAGCTGACTATCAAGGTGAAAAATGAAATTGTCGCTTATGGCTTAGAAAAAAATGAATATGATATGCAGCATATTGGCCACCATCTCAACGCAACTCAGTTTAATCAGGCTATGGAAGACCAAGATACGGTTGTGGTGGATATGCGCAATTATTATGAAAGTGAAGTTGGACGGTTCACAAATGCCATTATTCCCGATGTGGATACATCCAGGGAACTGCTGCCCGAAGTCAAGCAGTTGCTTCATGGCAAAGAGGATAGTACAGTGCTACTATATTGTACCGGTGGTATCCGCTGTGAAAAGGCTAGTGCTTATTTAGTACATCATGGTTTTCAAGATGTCAATCAGCTAGGCGGTGGTATCATTCAATATGCCCATGATGTGAAAGCCATGGGTCTTGAATCAAAATTTATTGGCAAGAATTTTGTCTTTGATGCCAGGATGGGTGAACGGATTACGGATGATGTGATCGGCGTCTGCCATCAATGTGGAAAACCGGCAGATACCCATCTGGATTGTGGAAATGATGCCTGTCATATTTTATTTATTCAGTGTGATAAATGTAATGAAAAATATGCCGGTTGCTGTTCTGTAGAGTGTCAGAAATTTGCCAGCTTGCCAGTGGAGAAGCAGCGCCTGCTTAGAAAAGATCCTGCAAAAGTAGTATCAAAAGCACGTTTTTCCAGCCGTATTAAACCACGACTAAATGATTTAAACTATTCATAGTGTGTGTACCAGAAAGGTTGGCGGTAATACTGTCGAATCGGCCTGCCAACAATAGCAGTATAGACCCAGCCAGCTAGCCAGAAGGCAATCATTATCGGAAGTATAATATTTATCAGTATCGAGAATAAGCCGATGACAAACACCAACATAAACGGCATGATTGCCGCTACGCTGATATAAGGGTGATTTAACATAAATTTTTGAAGTTTTTCCATTTTTATCCCATTTTTGATTATTTATACAGCAAAAACTGTGCTAGCATGATTATTATGCCAAACTAAAATCTTACTATGACGTTATGACATGGGAATGGTTGTGATCCATAATTTTTTGTCATTTTAATAACTAGCGTTATTAAAACACACGTTCTATTAATTCATGGAAAGAGATAATAAAAACCATTCATTATATTAACAGTACAATTTAGTTTCCCCTCCCGCTTACCTATTTAGATTTAAGGAGGTTGAATATGAAAATAATTTCTTTGGGCAGTATACTGTCGTTTTTTTTTATTATCAGTTGTAATCAGGTGCCGGCAGTAGATGCTGCCGATCCTGAAATGGATTTAGTCAGTACGTTTGATATAGCTCTGGATCGAGAAACTCAAACAAATTTAGAAGCCCAGTTTGATGCAGTCCTCAATCCACAAAATCTGGATGATTGGATGAAACACATGTCATCAAAACCGCATCATGTGGGTTCTCCTTGGAGCAAGCAAAATGCGGAATTCATCGCTGAGAAATTTGAATCATGGGGATTTGAAACAGAAATTGAAATTTTTGATGTATTAATGCCATTTCCAATAATCCGTAAACTGGAAATGGTCGGACCCAATAAAGTTTCCTTACAATTAAAAGAACCAGCCTTCGATGNGGATGCTACTTCCGGTATTACGAAAGACCTGCTACCGGGCTTTAATGCTTTTTCTGCTGATGGAGATGTAACTGCGGAATTAGTATATGTCAATTATGGCATTCCTGCTGATTATGAAGAATTGGAACGTCTTGGGATTGAAGTGGAGGGGAAAATTATTCTCGCTAGGTATGGCGGATCATGGCGAGGAATTAAACCTAAGGTTGCGCGTGAAAAAGGCGCCATTGGATGCATCATTTATTCCGATCCCAAAGATGACGGATATTTCCAGGGGGATGTTTATCCCAAAGGGCCATACAGAATGGAGCACGGCTTACAACGTGGGTCTGTGTTAGATATGCCTATGTACCCCGGCGATCCTCTCACACCTGGTTATGGAGCGAAGCCCGATGTAGAACGGCTTGCCATTGAAGATGCGCCTACAATTATGAAAATTCCGGTTATGCCTATTTCTTATGCTGATGCATTACCGCTGCTCAAAGCGTTAGAAGGTCCGGTAGCTCCATCTTCATGGCGTGGTGCATTGCCTGTCACTTACCATATTGGTCCGGGGCCAATAAAAGTTCACCTCCAACTCAAATTTGATTGGGGTTTGCGCAGGGCTTACAATCCGGTGGCAAAGTTGAAAGGATCAGTCTATCCTGATGAATGGATCATGCGTGGGAACCATCATGATGGTTGGGCACAGGGTGCGGCGGACCCAATCAGCGGTATGGTTTCACTGATGGAAGAAGCTCGGGCAATCAGCGAATTGGTAAAAACCGGATGGCGCCCCAAACGTACACTGGTGTACGCTGGCTGGGATGCAGAAGAGCCAGGCCTCCTCGGTTCAACAGAATGGGTGGAATATCACCTTGATGAAATTCAGGAAAAAATGGTAGTGTACATTAATACCGATGGGACAGGTGTTGGATTTATGGGTGTTAGCGGATCTCACTCTTTAGAAAAATTTGTGAATGAAGTAGCAAGTGAAGTGAAAGATCCGGTTCAGGATGTAACTCTGAAGAAACGGATACGGTCACGGCTGCGGATTAGCGGAAACAAGGATGCGGAACGGGATGATCTGCGAATTTATCCACTGGGCTCTGGATCAGATTACACAGCCTTTATTCATCATGCCGGTGTCCCTGCGTTAAACATTGGATTCGGCGGTGAAAGCGGTGGTGGGTCCTATCATTCTATTTTTGATTCTTACGATCATTATAAGCGGTTCAGTGATGGTGATTATATTTATGGTACAACATTAGCCAAAGTAAACGGTCGACTGGTATTACGGCTTTCAGAAGCGGATATTTTACCTTTTCGGTTCATGAATATGGCTGAAAATATTGGGACTTTCATTGAAAGCAATAAAAAACTGGCAAAAACAGTCGCTGAAAAAACCAAACGCCGGAATCGTCTGCTAAATGAAAAGGCTTTTACAATCTCAGCCAATCCAAAAAAGACTTATTTGCCCCCTAAACGGTTGGATGATGTGCCGGAATTTGATTTTACACCCCTTGAGGCAGCCCACCAGCGATTAAAGACCAGTGCTATGAATTATGAAAAGGCATTATCCAGTATGAAAAAGGGTTCCATGTCGGCAGAAATAAAAATTCAGGTGAATCGCCTTTTAAAAGATGTTGAGCAGGCCATGACGCGAGAGGAAGGACTGCCTCGCCGGAATTGGTTTAAAAATATGATATATGCGCCTGGTTATTATACGGGGTATGGTGTAAAAACCCTGCCGGGCATCCGGGAAGGGCTGGAAGAACGAAAATGGGATGAAACCCATTTGTTTATTGGCGAAGTAACTAGAGCATTGGATCGTGCATCTGCTAAGATCAATGCGGCAACGGAGATACTGAAAGCGGGATAAATGGGCAAAAAAATCATGTTTATATTATTGGTGGGACTAATCCTTTTATCGGTTGTCCCTGCCGAAGAAACGAAGTCAGTTAGGGCCACCCGTAAGTGGGTAAAGCAAAACGGACATTCAATTTTACAGGATTTTACGCATCTTTTATCGATGCCTAATGTGGCGTCGAATCGCAAAAATATCCGGAATAACGCGGAATATATCAGTAATCTGTTTCAAAAGCGCGGATTTGATATGCAACTATTGGAGTTAGAAGGAGCGAATCCAATTGTTTATGGTGAGTACAAAGTGCCTGGTGCAATAAGGACATTATGCTTTTATGTTCATTATGACGGACAACCGGTCGATCCAACGAAGTGGGCCCATGGACCCTTTACGCCAGTGCTTTACAGTGGGGCTATGGATGGAGGAGGCAAGCCGATTGCATTGCCTAGTAGAGGGGATAAAATTGATCCAGAATGGCGTATTTATGGCCGCTCAGCAGGAGATGACAAAGCGCCCATCATTACCATTTTGAATGCAGTGGATGCTCTCCAATCATCTAAAATTGGTTTTACTTCTAATATAAAATTATTTTTTGAAGGTGAAGAAGAAGCGGGATCAACCAATCTGAAGGCACACCTATTAAATAATAAAAATCTTTTGGATGATATTGATATCTGGCTATTCTGTGATGGACCCGTGCATCAGAGCCGTCGACCCCAACTCGTATTTGGTGTTCGAGGTGTCACTGGTATGGAAGTCACTGTCTACGGAGCTACTCGTGCATTACATAGCGGGCATTATGGGAATTGGGCGCCAGTCCCCGGTCAAATGTTGGCACGTTTAATCGCCTCTATGAAGAATGAAAACGGTAAAGTATTAATTGAAAACTTCTATGATACGGTGGAACCCTTATCTGAATTTGAGCGTCTGGAGCTGGCCAAAATTCCCAATGTGGATATGCAATTAAAAAACGAATTGGGCCTTGCCTTTACAGAAGGTGAGGGCCGGACTATTAATGAGCGCCTATTGCTGCCTTCATTAACAATCAAGGGGCTGGCCAGTGGTAATGTGGGTAAAAAAGCCCGCAACGTGATTCCCAATACAGCCACCACTGCCATTGGTGTTCGACTCGTGAAAGGTAATGATCCTGAAGATATGCTTGATAAGGTTGAAAGCCATATTCGAAAACAAGGATACCATATTGTTTATACTGAACCGGATATGGAAACGCGTTTAAAGTATAGAAAAATTGCCAAGGTGGATCGGCGAGGCAGCGGCTATATCGCTTCNAGGACTTCCATGCAAGAACCCCATGCAAAAACCATCATTAATGCAGTGCGAAACTTTGTGAGTGATGANTTAATTCTCATGCCGGCCTTGGGTGGCTCCCTGCCTCTATATTTATTTACGGATATGTTGAAGAAACCAGCCATCATTGTTCCTGTGGCCAACCATGATAATAATCAGCACGCAGCCAATGAAAATCTGCGTATTGCAAACTTGTGGTATGGTATAGACCTCATGGGTGTGATTATGACAATGCCGCGTTAAAAGGTGAACAAAAACTTTTATTTTTTTTTCTGTTTTGGTTTAATCATAGGTCTCAATGCTCAGTCAATCCAATTGGAAAGACTGGATAGTGGTGTACAGGAATCTTTTCGGGGCCTCAGTGTTATTAATAGGAATGTGGCATGGGTCAGTGGTACAGGCGGGACTGTATTGCGAACAGTTGATGGAGGAAAATCCTGGCAGAATATATCTGTACCTCAAATGAACAAAACGGACTTTAGGGATATCACAGGGTTTGATACACATACAGCAATTGTTATGGGAATTGATAAACCGGCNCGTTTTTTTAAAACCACANATGGCGGAAAAACNTGGNGCCTAATCTATTATGATGATCGTGANGGTGTTTTCTTTGATGGTATGTCATTTTGGAATAAAAAATACGGCATTGCTTTCAGTGACCCAGTTGGAGGCCATCATTTACTTATAAGAACTACAGATGGGGGAAATACCTGGCAGGACGTACCCTTGAAAAATATTCCGNAGAAACTAGATCCNGAGTTTGGATTTGCCGCCAGCGGAACCGGTATACCCGTNGCAGGGCGTAATACGGTTTGGCTTGGAATGGGTGGCGCCAAATCCAGAGTTTTCAAAAGNGAAGACGGTGGATTGCATTGGACTGTNGCCGAAACGCCATTGGTGCATGGNGGCCAAAGTACGGGGATCTATTCACTCTGCTTTAAAGATAAAAAAATAGGTATCGCTGTTGGTGGGGATTACACAGATCAATCTATCCAAAATACCATGGCCTATACCTGGGATGGAGGNTTAACATGGCATTTGCCTGAAACCCAGACCCACCAGTACCGGGAATGCGTTGTACATTATAGGCAAAGTATTTTTTTTGCNGTTGGNCCCTCTGGATTNGATATGACAAATGATAATGGGAAAAACTGGCAGTCCATCTATAGCAAAGAAAAGGATCTAACCTCCATGGCATTTGCCAAAGGGACCCGNACAGGATTCGTAGTGGGTAAACGGGGTCAAATATTTAAAATNAAGGTCAAANATTAATGGCAGATAAAACTGCTTTGGTACTTGGTTCATCGGGACTAGTTGGTTCTGAATTATTAACATTATGTTTGGAATCCGATTATTATAAAAAAGTAATCACTCCANTAAGAACACCTTTNCCNATTCACGATGACAAGCGCAAAGAAATAATTATAGATTTTGAGATGCCGCCATGGGAAGATTTATTTCCTGTGGATCATGTATATTGCTGCTTAGGGACTACAATAAAAAAAGCAGGGAGTAAAAGTAATTTCATNAAAGTAGATCATGACTATCCNTTGGCTTTTGCAGGTGCAGCCAAAAAATGGAATACATCTGTTTTTAGNGTTATTACAGCNGCAGGTGTTTCAGCTGATTCCAAAATATTCTATAACCGTGTAAAAGGTGAACTTGAGTCAAATTTGAAATCAATGTCATTAAATTCAACACTAATTTTTCAACCATCCTTGTTATTAGGTAATCGGAATGAATTTAGATATCGAGAAATTTTGTTGTCTGGCATTGCAAAAGNGACATCATGGATGACGCCNAGATCATATCGTGCGATCCATGCNAGAACTGTGGCNAATGCCATGATTAAAGAAACTTGCGCTGNAAGACAGGGTTTTAANCGAATTTCAAATCAAAAAATGCATCAAAAGGGATAAGGAGATGTTTATGATGAAACGCGCGGTCATTATTTATTTTTCAGGAATCATAATGCTGGTAGGACAATCGTTACAGGTTGACCAAAAAGTGTATGATATTATCAGTGATATCAGTGCGGATCAATTGGAAAAATATGTGAAAAAATTAGTCAATTTCGGGACACGCCATACATTATCTGACACAGTATCCGATACAAGAGGAATCGGGGCATCNCGTCGATGGATCAAAAAAGAATTCGAAAGAATTTCACAGGATTGTAATGGCTGCCTGGAAGTACAAGAGCAGTGGTCCCTTGCCAAGGGAGACCCCAAATCTCGGATCAAAAAAGATACTTGGATTGTCAATGTTTACGTAGTCAAGCGGGGGACGACATATCCCAACCGCTATGTAATTATGAGTGGGGATATTGATTCTCGAATTTCAGACCCATTGGATGGAGTCGGTGATTCTCCCGGTGCTAATGATAATGCATCTGGTATGGCTGGAGCCATTGAGTTAGCCCGGGTGTTGTCCAAACATGATTATCATTCTAGCATCATTTTAGCGGGGTTATCTGGAGAAGAGCAGGGATTATTCGGTGGAAGGTTTTTGGCGGAAAAAGCCAAGAAAGAAGGATGGGAAATCATTGGTATTTTGAACAATGATATGATTGGTAATATCGAAGGTGTTGATGGGGTTATTGATAATCGGACCTTCCGTATTTTTTCTGAACCTTTCTCAATNTTAGAAACAGAACGTCAGTTNAAACAAAAACGATTTTATGGTGGTGAGAATGATAGTGAGTCCCGCCAATTAGCCCGNCATGTTTTTNCCACAACAAAAACATACTTACCAGAAATGANACCCATGTTAATTTACAGATTGGATCGTTTTGGCCGTGGCGGACATCACCGGCCATTCAATGAAATAGGATTCCCAGGCGTGCGAATAATGGAGGCTCATGAGAATTATAACCGTCAGCATCAAGATATTCGTTCAGAAAAGGGGATTGAATATGGCGATGTTATATCTGGTGTTAATTTTAATTACTGCGCTAAGTTGACCGCTGTAAATGCAGCTGCGCTNGTGACACTAGCTATGGCACCGGCAAAACCCAAGAATGTCAAGATCGGTGGTATTGTAAGGCCATCAACTGTTTTATCATGGGATAAAGTTGAAGGGGCAGAAAGNTATAAACTNTATTGGCGNGATACTACTNCTCCCACCTGGCAGCATTCAAAATTGGTCAATATGGATGTAACCAATTACACTCTTGAAGGTATAGTAATAGATAATTACTTATTTGGTGTTGCTGCAGTAGGAAAAAATGGNCATGAAAGTTTAGTNGCCTATCCAGGTGGATTGATTGGTAGATAGANATTGAAACGAATATTAAGCAAGGTGATCCCTCTTATTTTTTGTTCCTTTTCTATNGTGAACTTGAATGACCCAGACGGATTCATTTGGATACCNATTTATTTNGTCGTAGCCTTTCTACCATTAAAGAAAAACGTATCAATCCAATATCTTAAAATTGGGGCGATCGTAATCTTGATACTTGGATCTTTAATCGCACTTGGTTTATTGAATACCATTATGCCTTCGCAAGTTGATGGCCGAATGCTAAACATGTGGGAACATCAACGTGAAGGGNTGGGGCTAATTCTTGGAGCCATGTGGCTCTGGTTTGGTCGGCAATTATTATCTAGATAAAGAGGAAAATTTGAAAAATATATCCTTAATCTTCACACTACTTTTGAGTGCTTGTATGCAAAAAANAATACCGCCAAACGCAGAAAAAANNCNANATGAAATAACAGTCCATGGAGATACTCGAGTGGANAGCTATTATTGGATGCGNCTTNCCGATAAACAGAAATCTGCGAAAGAATTTGATTCTCAAACAAGCGAAGTTGTGGATTACATCGCAGCGGAAAATGAGTATACGCAGTCCAGTTTGAACC
>PBBH01000006.1 GCA_002716525.1 Fidelibacterota bacterium
TCCAATGCGAAAGTTAAAATTCGTACAGTATTATAATCTTCAACATTAAAATCAATTTTAAAAAGCGGATATGAAGCAAAACTAGCAGTAAAACACTCCCCCGACCGATAGGTAACCGTATCGATAGTGCCGGTTGCAATAAGTCCCACTGCCGTCATTTTTGCGTTATTCGTATTAATATATGTTACCGGAATACTTTCTTCCTTACATTGATAATTGGAATTATTTATAGAGCCAATTTCCATTTTTTCTGGTGTAGTTGTTTCAGCACTTAACGTTTTTCCATCAACCTCCACAGTTAAATTGTATTTTGTTCCGGGCCGGTAAACATAATCTTTCCTCGTGAGATACCGTCCCGGTTTACCTGTAACTGGGTGAGCAATTTCATTTCCGTCTTTGCTTGAGATCTTCACATTTGCATTCGCAATCCATAATTCATCTGCATCGATTTCTTCATCCAGGGAAGCTGTTCGTGATACAAAAAGTGTATCTACCATCGGTAGATTCGCCTGAATATTGCCAAAAACAACGAATTTTTTTTCATAAGGTTCGTCCCCATCTTGAATATTGCATCCCAGGAAGATCAACATACTAATAGCAGATAATTTTTTAAAAGTATTCATAATTCAAATGAAATACCTATTGAGGGAATAATTGGAAAAATATTCAGCTGTGATCTTTGTATTCTACCTTCATCAGACTCGTCAACATTGGGTTCCCCAAAATCAGGCCGCCCGTTTTTATTAATATCATGCTTTTTTACATCCCAGTCACCATCATCATCTACACCATTGTACACATTTCCAAGCTGATAGATGTATCTGAAAACATTTTTTCGATTATATGTGTTGATGATTTGAATAAATAAATCAAATTTGGTATTTCGAATTTTAAAATGGCGTACAGCTCCTAAATCTAATCGATGATAAACTGGATAACGCCCGCCATTTCTAGCGCCAGGTATTGTACGGTAACTTAGTTCTGGGTCACCCGGAAGGTTTTCCAAAAAATATCCATTAATAGGTGTAAAGGCTTGCCCGGATTGGAAGGTCCATTTCCAGTTTAATTCCCACTTTTTAGTTGTTTGGTAAGTTCCAACCACATTCAATACATGGCTTCGATCCCAATTGGTGAAGTATTCCATCTGATTCATTTGTTTACGACTCACAGACCACGTATAAGCGACCCATCCAGATAACCTTCCTGCTGTTTTTTGCCCGAAAACTTCCAACCCATAAGCATATCCATTTGCTAGTGAAAGAATATCAGAAAGTTTTTCATCGGAGACTCTCCCATCAGTGGATGCACGTGTTTCTTGAAAGGTTAACATATTACTGATATCTTTATAATAACCCTCAATTTGCAGCTTATAGTCCCGGCCAATAAACTGTTCAAAGCCCAATACAAACTGAGTGGATTTAGCCGGCTCAACGGAATCATCGATACCAACCCAATTATCTAAAATATTGGGGTTATAATCATCCTGAAACGTTTCAATAAACTGATGGTAATTTCCAATGGCCAGGTTAATAAATCTCGAATCATCAATAATATATTTCATCCCCAAGCGAAAGTCAGGATATATACTCTGGCTATGTCCGGTATATGTGTTTAACCTTAACCCGGGTTCCAAAATAAATTTTAAATTTGGTTTCCATTTAATTTTTGTATATATAGCTGCCTCGTTTGAATTGGTGCTTAAATCGAAGTCGGTGCTATCACCAAAAGTATTGATATAACTAATATCTAATTTTTTTAATTGTCCGCCAAAAAAGAAATTGATATCCTGGTTTAAGAAAAAGGACAGGTTTGCAGAAAAACTGGCATCTTGTATTTTATTATCGCTATTTAATCCAGCATTCCCACCTAAGCTAAAGTTGGTAAAAAATTGACTGTTTGCAAAAAGAAAATTGCCAATCAGTTTTTCATTAAATACTCTTCTGTAGGCCAAACTTCCCGTCCGGTTGCCCCATAAGGCACTAAGGTCAAAATCATTAAACAAAAAGTCATCGATACCATTATAAAAACTAAATGAAATGCGATCTTTCTCATTCAAATCCGTAAATACATGACCTTGGATGTCGTAAAAATAATAGGGTGGTATTAATTCAGCTGTTTCTGCTGGCAACACCTTTGGTAGGAGTAAATCAAAATAAGTTCTTCTACCTGAGAACAGCCAGGCACCATTTAAGAATGGACCTTCAAGCGTTGTGTGCGCTGATAGTAAAGACACACTTGTTTTACCTTTAAATTCATTGCGATTTCCTTCCCGGCTCCGTATATCTAATACAGCAGATAATCGCCCTCCATATTCAGCATTATAACCACCTTTAATTAATTCTGCCTCTTTTACAGCATCCACAATAAAATTGGAGAATACGCCTCCTAAATGTGAAGGATTATATACTGTGATTCCATCCAGAAGAATTAGGTTTTGGTCCGTGTTTCCTCCTCGGATAACTAATCCAGTACTGAATTCAGAAGTGGTAAGAACACCTGGTAAGGACTGGATGGTGCGAAATAAATCCGGTTCCGCCAATGCAGGCTGCGACTTAAGCATTCTTGGTGAAAGGCTAATCCGGCTGGGTTCGATTTTATTCAGCCGTTCAATTTCTTCAGCAGTAACATCGACTTCAAAAAATTCAACCGCTTCAATCTCCAATGCTATATCAAGATTTATGGAAGTAATATCAAAATCAATTACCTGTTCAAAGCGTTTATAGCCCACATAGGATACCACCAGAGTCGCTTCATTCAATTCAATTTCTGAAAGGACATAATATCCATTAACATCTGTAGCCATACCCTGGCCAGTTTCTTTAATAAATACATTAGCCCCAATCAGCACTTCACCAGAGTTACTGTCAGTAATAAAACCATATATTTGATGAGAACTCTGGCCCCATAAAAGACTGGACCAAAGCATAAAAATAAGTTTATTTCTTTGCCAAAAGGTCATCCAGAATTTTTTCCGCATGAGTATTTACATTCACCTTTTCATAAATTTTTTCAATTTTTCCCTTAGGATCAATAATAAAAGTCATTCGTTTCGGCCAAGCCATACCTGCAGCACCATAAGCCTTCGACACTTCTTTAGTTTTATCAGAAAGAAAATTAAATGGTAGGACATATTTATCTTTAAATGCCTTTAACGCTTTTGGAGAATCATAACTGATACCAAAAACGATGATTTTTGCTTTTTTATATTCGCCGTATACGTCGCGGAACCCGCACGCCTCTTTGGTTCATCCAGGTGTGTCNGCTTTAGGAAAGTAATAAACAATAACTCGCTGNCCACGATAATCAGATAGTTTATGTACTTTTCCATCCTGATCTTTCAATACAAAGTCCGGTGCCTTATCACCCACTTTAATGGTNTCAAGCGTGCGGTTACCCAAAAGCAATGTTGTACTAATAATAATTGAAAGAATGGAAATTGAAAGAAGTAAGGTNATTTTCATAATGTTTAGCTTNNTTTANTNACGCAAATAACTCAATGTATCAGTATTAAATNGTGTCGGNTGGATNTCAAACAATTTANAGGCTTCNGTCGCATCACANACNTTACCTTCCATGAGCATNGTAATTTGATCTGCAGTAATGGGAAACCAACTGAAGCGTCCAAGAAAAGTAGCNACCGCTTTCACACCCAGGNCTGGTGCAGGTATCATCCACTTCTTTTTCCCGCATCCTTCTGCGATGATTNTTATNAACTCTTTCCAGGAAAAAACGTTTTCTCCACCTAATTCAAATATTTTTTTATGGGTTGATTCCATATCAATTGATTGTATAAAAAATCGGGCAACATCTCCTACATGAATTGGNGNCATAGCAAACTTTCCAGCATTTAGAGGATTTAGGCCGGGATGAAAAAGAGGTGCTGGTATAGGTAAACTCAGCATATCTTTTTTCAGTTGGGAACAAAATTCAGGTCTTCCATCGCCTCGCGGGTCTCCAAAAATNAATGAAGGTCTGAAAATTGTCCAATTCAATTCTGTATTTTTTAAATATTCATCTGCAAGAAATTTTGTTTTCTGATATCCCGTCCCATCCATTTTTACACCATTGGCACTCATTAAAATAAATCGTTTTATCCCAAGTTTTGCTGCTGCATCCATACAATGCTTTGCACCCTCAAAGTGTAAAGCTTCAAAAGTAATCCCCTTTTTCGGAAATTGCCTGATAATGCCAACAGTATAAATAACTGCATCTGCACCCTCCAAAGTCGATTCAATTGCAGAAGCATCTGATAGCGTTCCACTAACAATATTACATTGTTTTGGATTTAATAATTTATCATCGGAACCAGGCCGTATTAATATCTGCGGTTTGTGGCCCTTTTTAATAAGCTCATCGATTAAATAAGACCCAACAAATCCGGTGCCTCCAAACAAGGCGACTTTCATCCTGTAACTCCTTTGTATTTATCCAATGAAGGATAATTCAAGGCAATTTTTTTATCAGCCATAAAGATAATTTTTATTTTCTGTAATCTAGTGGCGGTTTTCTATCTCCAAGCATGGAGTAATAATTAAATTTTGGCCCCCGACGTTCAATCAATTCCTGTTTGGCAGAAATAATTGCTTCCGGATCATTATATAAATCCACCGCGGCACCAGCAATTGTCTTCGCTGCAATCATCATGCCTTTCATGCCGATACTCATTCCGCCTGCAGCCACAGCCTGCCAGGAATGAGCCGACGTGCCTGGCACCCAGGTTGCAGTCCGAAGACCTGCTGTAGGCACCATCCAGCTAACATCACCAACATCAGTTGATCCTTTGCCACGCTTGAAAGCATAGGGCTGAATTTCATTTGCAGAAGAAATCTCTAAATCAGGTTTTGTCAGGGTTGAATAAATTGATTCAGCGAATTCCTGTTCCTTTCGGGAATATGCGAAACCCCCTGTAGATGCAAGATTATCATACATAATTCTTTGCACTACATCGTTGGCCAGAACCGGGCGGTTGCCATGTATAATTTCGAATTCCATCCGGGTGCTGGTCCCCAATGCTGCTCCCTCTGCTGTCTTGACTACACGATCCCACATTCCTTCCAAAATGTCAACATTAAAATGCCGCACATAATAATATACTTCTGCAAAGTCTGGCACTACATTAGGTGCATTCCCGCCACGTGTTATGATATAATGGATGCGGCCATCATCAGGGATGTGTTCCCGCATTAGATTCGCCATATGATTCATGGCTTCTACTCCATCCAGGGCCGAACGACCTTTTTCCGGTGCACCGGCGGCATGGGCAGAATATCCATAAAATCTGAATTTAGCCGAACGGTTGGCCATGGTGGTTGAGGGATTGGCCGCATTCCTGTCACTGGCATGCCAGTGCAGGACCACGTCCACATCATCAAATAATCCTGCACGAACCATGTAGATCTTTCCAGAACCGCCTTCCTCCGCTGGTGTTCCGTAAAGACGTACAGTTCCCTTTTGTTTTGATTTTTTAAGATAATCCTTAACTGCTATAGCTGCGGCNGTCGAAGCTGTNCCAAATAAATGATGACCACANGCATGGCCGGCACCTCCTTCAATAATTGGTTTACGTTTCGTTGCTACATCCTGNGATATCCCTGGTAGCGCATCAAATTCTGCCAAGATTCCAATAATAGGTCTTCCAGATCCATATTCCGCTATAAAAGCAGTAGGAATTTCTGCAACGCCAGCTTCAATATTGAATCCTTCATCCGATAATGTTTTTTTAAGNAGNCCAGAACTTTTTTCCTCCTGGTACCCTACTTCGGCCCANGACCAAATGGATTTGGCAATGGTTTCATATTTTTTGGCACGTTTATCAATGGCCTTTTGGACATCTTTTTTATTTGATTGCGCATTAAGGCCAACAGAAATAATCAATCCGTAAATAATGGCAATGCAGTATTTCTTTTTCATTTTCACCTCAATAATTAGGATTCTATAGAATTTTCAAGCCGATGANTCATCCAGTGATTCAGCATATAAAAAGCTGCCAAGGCAATCGCCCACTGTACTACACAAGTTGCCACACTGTATAAAGATGTGGGATCATACCAGTCATCAGGAGCATAAACAGTCGCAGATTGATACATCCACCAAAAAAGCAAAATAGCTCCTAGTGCCGGTACAATATAATTGACTACTGAACTCCACCAGCGGGGGAATGCCCAGTCATTTTGGCTCTCTGAGCTTACCTCCTTAATTATTCTGGATAATCCATATTTCACCGCCGCTAAAGCAACAAACACCCCCGAAAGCATGAGGGCCACACCCCAGACAAAATCCTGGTTTCCCATAATATCNANATTNCGAGCCGANGGTATACCCATCACAAAGCAAACAGTAACAATCCAGCCAATAGCCGTTGTTCGTTTCAGTCCTAGATTAATAAGATTACGGACTGGCAGCTCCAACATAGAAATGAGAGATGAAAAACCAGCAAATGTCAATCCAAGAAAGAATAGTGCCGCCAGTGGTTTACCTAAGGGCATTTTGGCAAATAGCTGAGGCATCCAGATAAAAGTCAGGCCTGTTGCCGCGGGACCGCTGGTTTTCATCACTTCCAGAATTTCCGGCTTGCTCATAGACATTTCATTCCCTAAAATAGAAAATACAGTACTGAATACCATNATGGCTGCCAGNAGGGATACNATATTATTCCCNATGGCTGTTGTNAATGCATTTTTTATTACACCATAGCGACGGCGAATATAAATTGCGTAGGTTAGAAAAAGNCCCCAACCAGCNCCAGTATCCCATGCATTTTGAGTCAAGGCTTCCAGCCAAATGCGAGGNTCTTTAAGTTGGGCCCAATCAACAGTGAATAAATAAGAAATNCCAGANCCAGCTCCGGGCANGGTTACCGCTCGTACTACGCATAATAGTACAATGCCCAACAAGGTTGGAATAAGGAAGNGATTCACTTTTTCAATGGAAGATACTCCTTTCCAAATAGCAAAGCCNNCTACACCCATGGNCACCGCATGNAATAGAATTGGGAAAAAACTNTTCTGAAAATTATTCCACAAAGCCCATGAAGCNTCCGTCGTATTGGGGAGATTAGTGAATGTCATACTGCCGAAATAATAGATATTCCATCCAACTACGACAGAATAATAAAATACAATTGCCGTGGAAACGAAACCAACAAAGCCGCCCATCCAGGCAAAGGGTTTTCCCATAAAGTGGACAAAAGCACCTATTGTACCTTTGCGGGACTTTCGGCCCATCACATATTCCACAATAATGAGTGGAATGCTCCATAAAAATAAAAACATAAGCCACGCGATGAGAAAACTACCGGCGCCGTTTTCACCACCATTGGAAGCGGCAATTCGCGGAAAACGCCAGATATTGCCCGTACCT
Organism: Fidelibacterota bacterium; assembly: GCA_002716525.1. Taxonomy (GTDB): domain Bacteria; phylum Fidelibacterota; class Marinisomatia; order Marinisomatales; family TCS55; genus TCS55. Next base: position 7,360 of record PBBH01000006.1, read on the forward strand.
ATAGCAATACCCAAAGCACTGAGTAAGAAGGTTAAACGTGAAGAAAATCGCGGTGTTGATTCTGACATAATTTTTCCTTATTAATTCTTTTGAGATCCCACCCAATCTTTTATCAATTCTTCTAAAACATCCAGAGGGACAGCACCGTTCCCTAAAACTGCATCATGGAATTCACGTACATCAAAATCTCTTCCTAATTCTTTTTCAGCATAGCGACGTAATTCCTTGATCTTCAATTCGCCAATTTTATAAGAAAGTGCCTGACCTGGCCAGGAGATATATCGGTCTGTCTCAGTTGTGCATTCATGTAACGCAAGAGCTGTATTAGATGCAAGATAATCTATGACCTGTTGACGTTCCCATCCCATAGCGTGAATACCCGTGTCAACCACTAATCGACATGCACGCCACATTTCGTAGGTTAAACGACCAAAATTACTGTATGGATCAGTATAAAAACCTGCTTCCTTACCCAACCATTCGCTGTATAACCCCCAGCCTTCCCCAAAAGCGGATAAATATACATCCCTACGAAAATCAGGTACATTTTCTAGTTCGGCTGCAATGGCATTTTGAAGGTGATGCCCCGGTACAGCCTCGTGGAAACTGAGTGCTTCAAGATTGTATAAAGGTCGAACATCCAGTTTATAAGTATTTACCCAATAATAGCCTGGTTCGTTGCTTCCTTCTGCTGGTCCAGCATATCGACCCCCGGTGTATTTTGGTGCTAAATCATCCGGTACGGGGGCAACCCCGTAGGTCAGTCTCGGAAGAGTTTTAAATAGAGACGGTAGTTTCGCATCCATACGTTTGGTAATGAAAGAGGCTTCTTTTAACAATTCTTCAGGTGTATCTGCATAGAATTGTGGATCACTGCGCAGGAATTCCAGAAAATCGGCAAAGCTACCTTCNAAACCTACTTCAGAAATAACAGCTTCCATTTCGCTTCTTATCCGTGTCACTTCTTTTAATCCAATCTGATGTACTTCTTCTGGTGTTAAATCTAATGTAGTGAATTTCCGGACTTTATTTTCGTAATAGGCTTTTCCATTCGGGAGTTCGGACGCACCAAGTGTAGTTCGTGCATTAGGCCGATACTCATTTACAAAAAAATCTAGAAATGAACGGTATGCTTTGACTACACCGCTTATAATGGCTTTCCGGCCTAATTCTTTCAAGCGCTCCTGATCCGCTCCAGAAATGGAAGGAGGTATCTGATTAAAAGGTTGGTAAAAGGCACTTAACTCAGGGGNATCAACAATATGCGTGGCAATAGTTACTTCATAACCTTCCAAAACAACTTTTGGAACCGTAATACCTGTCTTTATACCCTCTTTCATTAAGGTAATATGTTCTAAAAAATATCGAGGNAATGCATTCAAGCGTGAAATGTAATCTTCAAAATCTTTCACCGTTTTAAAAGGCATCGCCAGGTATAGCCGNGAGAGCCCAGTATGAAACCCGGAATCCGCATTCAAAGGCATCAGGTAATCTTTATATTTTACTCGGGTAACGCGGTCTGATATAATTCGGCGAAAAACACGGTAGTTAATTTTATCCTCTTTGGAAAGGGCTTCATAATTAATCGCCTCCAAACGACTAAGAATGGCCTGCCAAAACTTGTCACGTCTAGTGATATCTTCCAATGCAACCGATGGCATANGCGCATTGCTGGTATGGAGNCCGGCATAGGTTGNAAANAGNGGATTCTCTTTCAGCTGAAATTGACGCGCTTCAGAAAAAATCTGGTATAATTCCGCTGCNGGTTCTTTTTGAACACACCCCGCGAACAAAATGAAAAAAGTAAAAATCCATGACGGATGAACTACTTTATATTTTAACAAATTTTACTCCTTTAGATACCGTGAGTGTAACCCTGCTAATATCAGTTTGCCAAAATAAATCAAGCTAACGCACGGCGCATAATTGCTATATCTGCTTCAAATGTTGTTTGAGGAAGCGGACCAAAAGAAAANCGGAAAAATTGTTTTAAGGGAGATTCTTTTCCCAGCCGCGCCATATCGCAATCCTTACCCTGCAAAATAGCCGCACCATCCTGGTAAAGTCGATCATTCAATTCAGATGCAGTTAAATTTCCTGGCAGCTTACACCAGTGATAGAAACCACCATTACCTGAGAATAATTCTATCCCCAAGTCAGTAAAGGCTTGCCCATAGCGATCTCGTTGACTCGCATAATATTCTGGTATTGCCTTACGTGCAAGATTTATTCGTTTTTTATTTAANANNGCTAAAGCATANAGNTGTGATGGCCTAGAGACCCCGCCCATTCCGAATGAAGAAAAATTGCCCAATATTTCAATATGGCGCTTAGCAGCAACAACCCAGCCAATACGGATACCCGGNGCTTGCAATCCTTTTGTAGCCGCACCAGTAATAAAAAAATTAGAGTCATCTATATTATTAATATATTTTAACGCACTTACAGGTGGGGTATGAAACATTTCATANGCCTCATCCACTAGTAAACCCAAGGAGCCAAAGGATGCANCCTCAACAAGNGCTCTGAGTGTCTCGCCAGANTTTGTAATTCCTGTNGGATTGCATGGATTGCTTAACATAACCAGATTACGATGAGAGCTATCCTTTCTAATATATTCTTCCACAGTTGGGCAAAACCCATTATCAANACTACTTTCTATCAACGAATATTTTCGGCCAAGCAATCGTAACATATCGTAATAAGGCGTGTACTCTGTTGAGGCAATACGTACATTAATATCCGATTGTAAAAACAAAAGCAATGTAACCAAGCCCGGCCGACCACCTGCGAATACCATAATATTTTCTAAATCAATTCCAGCCTCATAATGATGATTATAATATTCAGCGATTTCATTGCGCAATGCTGGTAAACCCCANGCTTTCGGATACAAAAGATCAGCTGAATCAACATCTACACTTTTAGGCATAGCTGGCCCACCGGGTATTTGGGTAGTCAGTGGATAACCCTGACTCCAAGGATGGGTACCTGATTCACCCATAGGTGTACCAAACGCTTTCTGAAAAGCATAAAGTGTTTCATAGATTCCCATAGGGGGAACATGATTAAGAAAACTATCCAATTTTACCTGTACAAGAATACAGAAAGAAATCAAACATTATAACTATCCATACATTTCTACCAACTCAGTGTAACCNCCAATAGCTTCTCCATTAATAACAATTTGAGGAACGGTCATTGCCTTACCTACTTCAAGGAGTTTTTCACGGGGCCAGCCTATCTGNTCAATATTAATTTCNTCATATTNCCAGCCTTTTTCTTTAAAAAANCGTTTTGCNGCTGTACAATANGGACACCAGTTNGTNGTAAATATTTTAATATCTTTCANTGAANAACTNTANNTTATTTAAATAAAAAAGGGGAGGCAAATGCCTCCCCTCGATTAGAGTTTTTTTCGATTTTAATTTTCGTGTTTTTCAGCCACTTGGATTATTTTGTGAANNAAATAAAACCCACCCAGTGANACTACAANGCCAATTACAANATGNACGAGNTCCATANTNCTAANATACCTTTCGATTNTGATTATTTCGAGGACGAATTTAAAGTTTTCACCCGATNNACCAAATANTTCTTCTTNTCTTTCACAATTTGAATAATAGANAATTTATCAAATAAACGGATGATAGGNTAAATGGGATCAAATTCCCATTTGCGTACACCAAAATTTAACCGATTGGGAAAACGGTGGTGGTTGTTCTGAAAAAGTTCACCCAGCGTTAAAAAATCAAAGGGTAATGTATTTTTAGATTTATCTTTTATATTTTTGAAATTTCGGTATCCATATTTATGGCCACACCAGTTAACGATAGCACCATGGATGGGTCCCATCAAAAAATGGATCGGCAAAAGCAGAAAAAGCCACCAGGAAGGTGTGAATAANATATAAAAAANAACATAAAAAGTTCCCCATGCTATTCTTGTTATCCAGTTATCAGCAATGCTTTCCANNCTATGCCAGTTAGGAATATTAATCAGCAGGNTCTTCTTTACNTTCATTCTGTTGTTNNTNAAATCACTATAGANTTTNTTTGTNCGCCACATCATTCCNAAAACNGANTTNAAGTGGNTCGGCGAATGTGGGTCATTACTGGTATCACTATGTAAATGATGNAGGCGGTGAAGNATGGCNTANCCTCNGGCATTTAANTAAGATGATCCTTGGGAAATAAATGTAAAAATATGAAAAAAACGTTCCCAGAATNTGTTCATTTTAAACATTTGGTGGGCACTGTAACGATGTANAAAAAAGGTNTGAGAGAATAAGGATGAAAACCAGTGCCCTGTAAAGAAAATTACGATAGCCATTTCTTATCCGATTTTATTGACTGAAACCAAGATTGAAATTAAATATAATTTCAATCTTTGACCAGCCTTTGAATATTCTCTTCTTTTTAAGTAAACTTCGCTGAGTTAAGCCATGACAAAATATATTCGTTATGCTGCAACACCCATTCTAGTTTTATTCGGTATTTATTTTGCAATGAAAGGCCAATACTGGATGTGGGTATATGAAGCCATTTTTACATTGATCGTAATATTTGGAGACCTCTTTTTAGGTGATGATCGATCCCGACCAGAATATGCTGCACCTAAATTACTTAATTTTTTTCTCTATATTAACTTACCCNTATTATTCANTATTCTNGCCATCTCCGTATGGATGGCGGGAAGCCTACCCCTCCCCGCCTGGGGTGCATCATTAATGGCTGCCAGAGAGGAAACTACTTTCATACATTTGGTTGGCTATGTCGTTGTTTTGGGGTTAATGGTCGCTACTGCAGGAACCAATGTAGGACATGAACTAACTCACCGGAAGCGGGAGCGGTTTGACATGTTCATGGGCAATTGGCTATTGGCACTCACCTGGGATTGTTCTTTTGCCATTGAGCATGTATACGGCCACCATAAATATGTGGCGACATCCATAGATCCAGCCACTGCCAAGCGAGGGCAAAATCCCTACAACTTTATTTTACATGCAATATTTCTCAATCAACGAAATGCGTGGATTATTGAAAATAACCGTTTAGTAAAAACAGGACTTAGACCCTTTTCTATTCAAAACAGAATGTTGATTGGATACGCCCGTTCAGGAATACTCACTGCTGCCGCTTATTTGTTGGCAGCTTGGACTGGCGTTATTGTATTTCTATTAATCAGTATGGGCGGTAAGGTCGTACTGGAGGGGGTCAATTATATGGAACATTATGGATTGATTCGTGAGNAAGGNACACCAATTCTTCCAANACATTCATGGAATACAAACCGCCGGGTCAGTAGTTTTTTCCTGTTTAATTTAACACGCCATTCATCCCATCATGAAAATGCCCAATTAGAATATTGGGAATTAAAGGCCTACTCTGATGCACCAGAAATGCCTTTAGGTTACCTTTCTTGTGTATATCTGGTCCTATTTATGCCATGGTTGTATCATCGAATCATGGCACCAAAACTCAAAGATTGGGATTTAAATTTTGCCAGTGAGGGGGAACACAGATTAGCGCAGAAACAAAACCGCTCCAGCGGTTTACCTTACCTCATGACCTGATTAGTTTTTATTTAGCCTTGGCTAATACCAGGGAAGTGGTATCACTATTAAATGCAGTGAACATGCCCAAACCGCCATTTATATTGGAATAAGGTTCATTCAAATCTCTCGAATCTTGTCCGCTTGATTGATATAACAGCACATAGTCCGTCTGGACATGAAATAAAACAATATCGTGTCTCCCAAAGTGGGTGATGGCACTGGCCAACATGGTGTAGGTTGAATCCGCAAAAGGCTGGGAAATAAACCGTCGCCATCGCGGCGGCAAATTTCCTTCCAATCGTTCCGGATCCGTTTCCACATTATCCATCAATAAATAATGGTACTGGTCTTCCGGATTATCCCAATTTAGGCGAACAATATTTGAGTCAGCAAAGATCCAACGAATATATTCAATATTCCGGTTAAAGTTTGGGACCCAAAGTGTATCTACAGTGGATGAAAAACTATCTGGCTTTGCCGGGACCACTGCTTCGGCGGTGAGCTGTTGTTCCATGTAATTCACTTGCAATTTAAAGGTGTCTCCTTTTGCAACAATAAGATCATCTCCAGGATAATAATACGTAATGCCAAAAGTTGTGTCCGTTTCCGTGGTGTCATATGCGTAATCTGGAACAAGTGTGAATTGCTCTGAGCCTCTGGATAAAATCACCTCAGCTGAATCAATTGGAACCGCTATTTCATTTTCATCATCCAGTGCCAAGGTGGACATTAAAATCACATCTTTCACTGGCTGGCCAGCATAAATATAGGCTCGGACAACAATCATATCTGCATCAGGTACGGGTGCAAGGTCATCTTCGCAACTAATAGTTAATAATACGCTGGTTAAAAATCCAAAAAAGAAAAATTTGTTTTTCATCCGATGCACCTACTTCAATGTCACTTTAAAAAACAAGGTAATCGTCATGGGTAACAGCATCACATCTGAAACTAATACCGGGATAACATCCAGATCATATTCACGGTAATTGACATTTTTCCGATTATAAAGATTAAATGCTGATATACCCACATCCCATTTAAAATCAGGTGTATGCAATTGCCGAAAGATACTCAGATCCATGCGATGGTAATCTGGAAGTCGAAAGCCGTTCTTATCGCTGACATGGATATAGTTGAATTCATCTCCATTCAACAGCGGTAAATAATATCTGCTTTGGGGGGTCGTATAAGGGGTACCAGTAGCATACACAAATGTAGAAGCAAAATTCCAGGGACCCCATTTATAGATTCCAACAATTTTAGCTTCATGGGTTTTATCGTGGCTAGCAGGATATGGTTCCGGTGCCAAGGCGCCAAAATCATATTCTACACTGCTATAAGTGTAACTGATCCACCCATTAAAAGCACCGGACTTTTTCTGGGCTAAGAATTCCAAACCTTCCGAATATCCGTCACCAAAGAAAAAGTAGTTNCCATAATCAGCCAATTCCTGGAACCTNCGTGTATACTCCACAAGNCCATCTAAGTATTTNCGATATCCTTCAATNTCAAACAAGTATTTCCGGGTTTCATATTTCATCCCCAGAATCTGGTGNTCNGCNGAANCAGNAGGTATATTGTCATCAGAAACCAGCCAGAAATTGGAATTACCTTGAAGAACATCCTCTAAAACTATATTATTAATGAATTGAAAATAATTTCCCCAGGCCCCATTAATGCTAAACTGATCTGTAACATGCCAGGTTAAAAACAAACGCGGTGAAATAAAAATTGAATCAGATGCCATATCCAGGATAAATAGACTGTCTAATCCCATTTGAGAGCTCGCTCGTAAACCCGCACCAAGTGTTAAGTTCGAAGTCACATTCCAGCGATCCTCCAGGTAAAGGCTCGCGAGAAAAGTATTAGATTCTAAATCCAGGATAGGAATTGTATCAAAAGCGGCAATATCATAATGGGTACCCAGATTGGTAAACTCCAGACCAAATTCAAGAATGTGTTTGGCGCTGGCATGATAGACATTGTCTAAGCGATAAGATTGGTCCATGGCGCCATTCCCTTCAGCAATCTTGAATGTTCTTCCACCACCTCCCAGGGCATATAAATGCCGGTCATAATTACTTTTGAATTGAGATGAACTCATAAGCGCCTGAGTTGAGAATCGATCGGTCCAGCGGTGATTCCACCGTATGGATACACCCAAATTACCCCAATCTGTATTGTTGTCATCCATACGGGTAATGGTTTGTTGCTGGTTACCACCACCAAATCCGCCGCCGCCGCCGCCAGGGCGATTACGGGCACCTTCTGTTTGGCGCGACTCATTCAAGAAATCTTTACCACCATACATACTGATACTGATCACATCTTTATTTCCGGGAGTAAAGGTGACCTTATTGTGTAGGTCATAAAAATAAAAGGTTGGAAAAACCTGCTGTTGAAAGGCATCCTCTTGATTCGGATTATTCGGGTTAATCTGGCGCCGATTATTGGTAGGCACTTCATCGTCACCGGTAACAAATTCATACATTTTGTCAAAAAATGGGCTGGACATGAAATCAGAATAAGACCTACGGAATGAAAACAGCCAGCTGCCACCTAAAATGATCGGGGTTTCATATAATATCTGGGTGGACATTAGGTTTGCTCCAAGGCCGAATTGCCGCCGTGTTAAATCTCCATTTTTCCCCGTCATATCAATTACACTGGAAAGCCTGCCACCATATTTTGAAGGAAATCCCCCCTTGTAAACCTGTACATCTTTTATGGCATCAGCATTAAATGCGCTGAACATGCCGAAAAAATGATCGACATGGTAAATATTCATACCATCTAATAGAATCATGTTCTGGTTCGATGCACCCCCACGGACATTAATGCCCGATGATCCATCACCCGTGCTGCTAATACCGGGCAATAATTGCAAGGAACGAAAAATGTCTACTTCGCCCATGTTTGGGAGCAATGCCAATTGCCGTGGTGAGATGGTTACCTTGCTTACTTCATCAGTGCTTTTCATAATTTGGTACTCGTCTGCAATAACATCCACGGCCTGGAAATCCAATGCTTCCATTTTGAGGCGGATATCCAATTGTTTTTGAGGACCCGAATTATCATACCCAATCATTACGCTACGATAGCCAATATATGATATCATTAAAGAGCATGGTATAGCAGGTATGTCAACTAATACAAATTGTCCATCTGAATTAGTTGTGATACCCCGATTCATTTCGAGGACAACAATATTAGCATAGGGCAAAGGCTCCAAGTTATCCATATCCAATACAACACCGGAAATATCCTGGGTCCGATTTTGAGAAAAGACGATGGATAAGAGCAGTAACCCCAAGAAAAACTTTTTCATCAATTGATTCCCTTGCGCTGGCCCTGTCCGCGCCTTTGCTCTCCCCTACCTCTTTCTTGCATACGTCTACGTCTTTCTTTCTGCTGAGCTTTTAATTCTTTATCGTATTTCTTATACTGTTGTTTGTTAAGGATTTTCTTGATCTTTTTATCCCGCTCTTTCTGAATATCCTGCATGGCATACATCATTCCCATACGATCACCACTGGGATTGTCCATCATGCTCATCATTTCAGACCTAAAATATTCTTGGATTTCGGCCATTTGCTTAGCCTGTTCATCAGTTAGGTCTAGTTTTTTTACCCAGTCAATAGATTCTGCTCCCTGTCGCATCATTCTTTGAGCAGAAGTAATGGATACACAAAATAAAAGCAAAATCAATGAGAAATTGCGCAATTTCATATGGATACCTCCCCTGTTATCAATTTAGACGTAACGGTTTTAGAAAAAGTTAAAAAATAGGCCACAAAAAAATTAACCCAGTATATTGTCGTTTCGACTATTATTATTTTATAGCTTTAAAATCCAGAGCTAGAGAATTTACACAGTACCGCAGTCCGGTTGGTCTTGGGCCATCTTCAAACACGTGCCCAAGATGAGAATCACACTTGGCACAGGTAATTTCTGTTCGGATCATGCCATAACTTAAATCTTTTTTTGTATTGACTTTGGTCTCATCTATCGCATCAAAAAAGGCTGGCCATCCCGAACCAGAATCATATTTTGTATCTGAACTGAAAAGTTCATTCTCACACCCGGCACAGACATAGGTCCCTTTATCTTTATGTTTGTAGTATTTCCCGGTGAATGCCATTTCCGTTCCTTTTTCCCTGAGAATCTGGTACTGTTCAGGTGTAAGGCAGGTTTGCCATTCGTTATCGGATTTAACCACTTTATCCATTACAAATCCTTTCGGCACATCATTTGTCTGGCCAGTAATAAAAAAGATAGCCATCAATAATGTTGTTATGAATCCAATTTTTTTCATGGGGTAAATCTCTTTTTCGCCAAGATAAACGAATTTACACTATTTTGAGTTTCATTCCATTTAAATCCGTTTAACGGGCTCTAAGATAATGGGGTTTCATTTATCTAATATACCATTTTGATAATCTTCAAATGCCTTTAACACCTCACCTTTTGAATTCATTACAAAAGGGCCCCCACGGGCTACCGGTTCATTCAAAGGCTCGCCGGCGACAACAATGAACTTTGCCCCTTCCTTACCAGCCGTTAAATCCAATTCACCTTCCTGATCCAATACAATAAGGTGACCTTGATTAATCTCCCTGTCCAAACGAACGCTGCCTTCATAAATGTAAATAAATGCGTTCCAACCGTTATCAATCGGCATTGTAAAACGTGCACTTAAATCTAAATCAATATCATAATAAAGTACCCCGGTATGAGGTTGCCCAGGCCCAGTAATTCCCAAAAATTTACCAGAGATAATTCTTGCACTACCACCTTCAAAATCCACGATAGGAATTTTTTTGGCGGGTATGTCATTGTAAGCCGGATCAATCATTTTCTTCTCTTTAGGAAGATTAAGCCAGAGCTGAAAACCGCGCACCAACCCTTCCGTCTGTTCCGGCATTTCACTATGAATTACACCACGGCCAGCAGTCATCCACTGCACCGAACCGTCCGTAAGATAACCTTCATTACCAGCTGAATCTTTATGACGAAATTTTCCATTCAGCATATAGGTAATGGTTTCGAAACCTCGGTGAGGGTGTGGCGGAAAACCAGCAATATAATCTTTGGGGTTATCACTTCCAAACTCATCCAGCAGTAAAAAAGGATCCAGCATATTCAACTCCATACTCCCAATGATACGGGTGAGATTGACACCTGCACCATCTGTTGTCTGAACACCTTGTATAACTTTTTGGATGGACCGCGTTGTGTCCACTTCAAATCAAATATATTTTAGCAAAAGCCGTATAAGGCGCTTCACGCGACCCGTATAGGGCGGATACAATAATTTCATAGGACTAAGACGAGACTGTTTCATCACAGATCGTTGATTGGAAAAAGCCTTAAATCCTGCCTCTCCATGGGTACGACCAAAACCACTATTATTAATACCACCAAAGGGCAGATTCAGTTGCATATAGTGTAAAATAGTATCATTAATTGACGTACCGCCTGCAGAAGTATTATTCAGTATAAAATCGATATTTTTTCTTTTTTTGCTAAAGATATAAAGGCCCAACGGTTTAGGGTGCTCATTGATAAAGTCTGCTGCCTCCGTAATTTTATTAAAGCTAATCACCGGAAGGATCGGGCCAAATATTTCTTCCGACATCACGGGAGATTCGGCTGTAACATCTGTTAAAACAGTCGGTGCAATAAAATCGGATTCAGCATCAGTTTCACCACCCATATATACTTTATCTCCTGCGGTGATGGTTTCCTCTAGTAATGTACTTAACCGTTCATAATGACGTTCATTTACAATCCGAGAATAGTCTTCAGATGATTGTAGCGATCCATTATTACCACCGAATTGTTTAACAGAAATCTCTCTAACCTGCTCAAGCAATTTTTCTTTCACCGATTCCTGAACAAGGACGTAATCCGGAGCCAGACAGATCTGCCCACAATTCAAAAACTTACCCCAAGATATTTTTTGGGCAGCATCTTTCAAGTTCGCTGTTTCATCTACAATTGTTGGCGATTTTCCGCCCAATTCCAAAGTGACGGTGGAAAGATGCTTCGCGGCTTTTCCCATCACGATGCTACCAATTTTAGGACTACCTGTAAAAAAGATATGGTGGAAAGGTTTGTCCAGCAATGCTTCTGCTACGGTGGCATCGCCTTCAAAAAGAGCTACCTCATTATCTTCAAAAAGGTCGCTTACCATCTGAGCCATAAGTGCCGCTGAATGGGATGTTAATTCAGATGGCTTAATCATTGCACAATTACCCGCAGCTATGGCACAGACCAGAGGGCTAATGGTTAAACTAAATGGAAAATTCCAAGGTGTAATAATTAGAACCACTCCCTTTGGTTCGTATTGAGACCAGGCCTCGGCAGTGGCTAGAGCTAATGTCGGTGCTACCTTTTTTGACCTCATCCAGCTTTTAAGACTTCGACGAACATGTCGAATTTCATTGACTGCGGCCCAGATTTCCGTTAAGTCCACTTCTGAAGCTGGCTTGCTGTAATCAGAATCCATAGCTTTCCGGATTTCTGTTTGGTGATCCATTAGCCAAATTTCAATGGACTTTAGTTTTGAATTTCGCTCCCGAAAAGTGGTATTGCGTATTGTTTGGCAATGTGCCAATTGTCTTTGAAAAACGTTTTCGATTCTGGATTGTATTTCGTTCATAGTTGTTGTTTAACTTACCGACGCAAGTGAAAAATTCCTAATAGGGCTAGCATGGCTCCAAATGTTACAACGATGGCTGCGCCGGTGGGAACATCCAAACTTATAGAAACAAACATACCGGCTAAACTGCCTAAAATTCCAAATAACCAACCAAATATAAGTCTCCCACGGATAGATTCTTGAAAAAACAGCGCTGCAACGGTAGGAATAATTAAGTAAGAAAAAACGAGTAAAACTCCGGCAATTTTTACTGAAACTGTAACTACAAAACCAAACGTTACATAAAAAAGAAAATCCCAGAATCGAACAGAACGATTCAAGCTCTTCATATTTATATGAGACTGGGATACTTCAAAAAATCGATCCCTGTATTTCCAATGGAACAATCCAATGGCACTATAGAGTAGAGCCGTATATCCAATTTTTTCTGGTGTGACAAATAGAATAGATCCCACAAGGAAATGATTTAGATGTTCAGATCCTTCTGCCGATTTACTAAATAGTAAGATCATCGCTGCCGCACATACAACGTAAGTAATCCCAATAATAGCTTCCTGGGGAACTTTTTGATCGCTGGAACGGACATAGGAAAAAAATGCAGAACCAATAAATGTAAATACAAGCGCCATCAAATAACTGCCAGTACTATCATGGTCTAATCCCATCAGGATCCCTACAGTAGATCCTAGGGCAGCTGCTTGGGCCAAAGCAAGATCAATAAATATCACACCCCGCGTTACCACGTGTAAACCGAGATAAACATGAATTCCAGTTATGACGAATGCTGCAATAAGGGGCCAAAATATGAGATCAATCATAGGAAGCTCCAGACGCTTTTGCCAAAATAGTTAGGTTAGTTTCAAATAGGTTTATATAAGAATCAGCACCTTTAATCGCACC
>PBBH01000007.1 GCA_002716525.1 Fidelibacterota bacterium
AATTTTATACCATCTCGAATCGTATTTGATATACCCGAACTTAGACTTGAGATAACATCTGCAGATCGGTTTATTGTGACGCCTTTAACCCTTGCAGCAATGGCTTCAAACATAATGAGCACCATAAACGTGGGGATTGCGTAGAAAAGCGTTTTAACGTAATAGGTCATCTTATGATTGCTTTAATTTCAAACACTCTTCTCTCACTTTTTATTATGATCCAGACTTAACGTTTCAGTAATTGCCTTTTCAACAAGAATGGACATGATCTCATATCCTTTTTTATTAGGATGTACTTCATCTAATCCATACTCTTTTTTCAATCCTTCCTGATCATTGACCATTGATGAATAATAATCCAGATAGGTCATACCATTCTTTTCAGCATATTTTTTTATAATCATATTAATCGCTAATATTTTGGGCGGCGGATCATGGATCGGTCTCCATGAAAAACCACTGGCAGGTAAAATGGATGATATGATGACTTTGATCCCATTGCTCTCAGCCAATTCAGCCATCGAAATAATATTACCTGCAATCATCTTTACTGTTGAAGGACCCGTATTTTCGGCAATGTCATTAATGCCCGCCAAAATAACTACTGCTGTTGGTCTAAGGTCTATTACATCGGGCCGAAATCTAATCAGCATTTGTGGGGTGGTTTGCCCACTAATACCGCGATTAATATACTTGTTATCTGAAAAGAACTCCGGCTGAAACCGCTTCCATTCTTCGGTAATCGAATTTCCCATAAATACGATTCTATTTTTGTTAGAATCAGTCAATATAAGTTTCGCATTTTCATTTTTATACCGGTTTAAATTGGGCCAGTCTTGATCATAGTCTTGGGCAATTACATATTCTAAAACCACCAGAAATAAAAGCAATACATTAACTATTCTCATAAGGAAAATTACGATTTGTTTTTATAAAAATATTTGCCTGATTTGTTAAATAACAAAAATTATTATTTAAAAGTTCTATCAATATTGGAAGCCTGTAAATTTAGTCTATCAATTTTGTTAGATTGAAACTTAAACCGTCTAATTTTCTTGTTTCTTCAACAAATGCAGATACATTGGATAAAATAACTACACCGGTCTTTTTTTCTATATTCAATGCCATGGCCGAAGTATAGCCACCCGTACCTCCGTTGTGCCAATAAATCTTTTCACCATCTTTATTGAATATTAACCATCCTAGAGCAATATCAATCTCATCTTTGTACTGCAATGTTTTCTTCCGTTGTAATTCTAAAATGGGGTCATTAGTAAAATTTGCTTGGACAAATTTGCTCATATCTTTAACACTAGATAATAGCCCACCGGCTGGGGCAAAAGCGTTCAAGTCCCAATTAGAAACGACCTTCCCATCTCCATCAATACCTTTTACTAATTGATCAACTATTATTTTCCTATCTAGAGAAGTTTCACTCAAATTGTATTTAGATATGACATAATGATCCAATAATTCATCATAGGGTTTATTTGCTACGTACTCTAATACATGTCCTAGATAAGCAACTCCAATATTCGAATATTCACTTTTTTCGCCTGGGTTGCGGTTCAGTTTCATCTTCTTTTTAAAGTATTTTTCCATACGTCCTAAATCGTATTTGACATAAGGATTATTGTAACGGAAAAGTAAATCAAAGATCATTCCGCTAGGCATTCGAGTCAATCCAGATGAATGATTGGATAACATTTCAATCGTAATGGTATTTCCATTCTTTTGGCCATGTTTTAATGGATATGGAACATAATTCTGAAGCGGTTTTTTCAATTCAATTTTTCCTTCATGGACCAAACTTGCAAGAATAGTCGACGTCATCACTTTGGTAATCGAACCAATTTCATAAACATTGTTTTTATTTTGAATGGTTCGAATAGAACCATCTTCCTTTTTCACTCCATAATATGAAACTTTTTCTCCATCGATTATTGCCACAGATAGTTGTGCATTATTAGGCAACTGTGCCAATACTTGATGTATAGAATCAATCTGGGTCTGGGTTTGACTAAAACCAAATGATGTTAGTAAAAAAACAAGTAAAACAATTTTTTTCATACGCAAAACCTAAACATAATTCAATAGAGCCCTTTTTTAATTAAGAGACTGTTGGCTTAAATATTTTTTCATCTCCTTTTGGGTCATCACACAACGAAATCCAGTATGCTCCAAGCTAGTGTCCGGGCTGGTTTTCATCCGGGCAGTTGGACGATATCCGGCACAATATTGTGCATTACATAAAAATGAGCCACCCCGCGTTACCCGTTTAGGCACATAGGGTTCATCTGGATCAAAACTGTCTTTTGGCCCTAATGGATTCTTTCCTCGATTATTCATTGCATAACTATCGGCCCGATACCAATCAGCTACCCATTCCCATACATTCCCAGCCATATCATATAGGCCGATTTTATTTGCTTGGTAATATTTGACCGGGGAAGTTTTAAGAAATCCATCCGATCCTTGGTTATCGATTGGAAATACACCTTCCCATATATTCATATTTTTTTGACGTGTATTAGTGACTTCGCCCAATTTAGCTGCGTATTCCCATTGGGCCTCTGTTGGCAATCTCGCCCCTGCCCACTTCGAGAATGCTTGTGCATCGTACCAGGAGACATGGACCACTGGATGGTTATCTTTATCATCAATTGAAGTACCTTTCCCATCTAGGTTTCTCCAATTGGAATTTTTTTTCCATTCCCACCAATTAATAGGTGAAGATGGATATGCTGGACGATCACTTTTTATAAATGTTAACGACCCGGGAACAAGCACCTCTTTTGGTGGCGGTGGCGTCCCTGGAGGAACCTGTTTCATGATTTCTTCCAAAGAAGGTGGTATTTCTGCCGTTGTTATATAGTTGGAATTATTTATAAAAGTGCCAAACTGTGCATTAGTTACAGGTGTTTCAGACATCCAAAAACCATTCATCTTAACTTTATGGACAGGACGTTCATCATGGAGTGCCATAGCGTCTTTACTGCCCATAAAAAATTCCCCAGCTGGAACCCAAACCATTACCATTTGCGATTCGGCAATATTAATCGTCATTTTTCTAACATCGAGGTTTGGTTGGCCGCATCCAAAAATAATCAGGCAAAAAACCAGATATATTTTCATTGGGTATAGACTAATTTTTTTCATCATTGCTATGAATTTAATCTAAGTTAAAACAGTTGTCGTTTAATCCAATTTTTTCTGTTTCATAAAAGTCGGGGCAATTAAATTGACGTTCTTTTGATCCCACATTCAGGAGGTAATTGTGAAAAAATCTATCCTATTATTATTGTCTATAAGCTTCATTTTTGGAGAATCCATTAGTGAAAAAACCAAGTCCATGCGAAAAATGAGCGGTTATTTTAATATGTATTGGGAGGATACAAGCGGCAAAATCTGGCTGGANATCACTNATTTTGATAATGAATTCCTTTATGTGAACTCCATGGCAGCAGGAATGGGTTCCAATGATATCGGNNTGGACCGTGGTCAATTGGGAAGTGATCGAGTCGTTTATTTTCACCGAATTGGACCCAAAGTATTACTCATTCAGCAAAATTATTATTATCGTGCNAATACAAATGACCCCATGGAAAAAAAGTCTGTTGANGATGGGTTTGCAAAATCAACATTATGGGGCTTTAAAGTTGAAGCGGAAGAAAAAACCCGTGTGCTTGTAGATGCGACTGATTTTTTCCTGCAAGATTCTCACGGTGTTGTAACTCGCTTAAAAAATCAAAAGATGGGTAATTATAAAGTAGATAAAAGCCGTTCGGCTATTTACCTCCCTGAAACCCNAAGTTTTCCAAACAATACAGATGTTGAGGCAATCATGACCTACACCGGTACTAACGCTGGCCAATACGTTCGTCAAGTGGCTCCCACTGCCGGAGCCATCACTGTAAGGCTTCACCATTCATTTGTTGAACTNCCTGATAATCAATATCAGCCNCGAAAACATGATCCGCGTGCTGGTTATGGTTCAATGTCATTCCAGGATTATGCTGTCCCTCTAGATGAATCCATTTACAAACGGTATATCACACGCCATCGTTTGAAAAAGAAAAATCCTAACGCAAAAGTAAGTGAACCTGNGGAGCCCATTGTTTATTATATTGATCCGGGCGTACCTGAACCGGTAAAAACGGCTATGCTAGAAAGNGGACTGTGGTGGGACCAAGCCTTTGAGGCNGCTGGGTATAAAAACGCTTTCAAAGTAAANGTTCTTCCTGAAGGTGCACATCCGCTAGATGTACGTTATAATATGATTCATTGGCTACACCGCGCCACCCGTGGGTGGTCTTACGGTTCATCAGTAGCAGATCCCCGAACCGGAGAAATCATTAAAGGCAATGTCTCTCTTGGATCATTAAGGCTGCGCCAGGATTATCTTATTGCAACTGGTTTACTAGCNCCATATAAACAAAACTCAATGATACCAGATCATATGCGTGAACTGGCACTTGCAAGGGTACGCCAGTTGGTTGCCCATGAAATTGGTCATACTCTTGGTTTGTCCCATAATTATATCGCTAGNAGTGTGGGTCGAGCNTCGGTAATGGATTACCCGCACCCCACGGTAACATTGGATAACAGTGGCAAAATCCAGTGGCGGAATGCCTATGACGATGGTATAGGTGAATGGGATAAAATAACTATCGCTTATGGTTACCAGGACTTTCCGAAAGGCGCCAATGAGAGTGATGAATTAGAGGATATTATTCAAGATGGTATACGTCGCGGATACATTTTTATAACCGATCAAGATGCACGNCCTTTAGGTTCGGCTCATCCNACTGCCCATCTCTGGGATAATGGTATGGATCCTGTTTCGGAATTAAAGAACCTGATGGCGGTACGGAAAACGGCACTTAATAATTTTGGTGAAAACAATATAAGATTCGGTGAACCATATAGNGATATTGGAGATGTTCTAGTGCCCACTTATTTTCTTCATCGATATCAAATTGAGGGAGCGGCAAAAGTTGTAGGNGGNCTNGATTTTACTTATGCACTCCGCGGTGACGGTCAAACGGTAACCAAATTTCTTGATCCAACATTTCAAATGGAAGCCTTGGATGCTCTTATTGGAACGTTGCAGCCTGATGCATTGACATTAAGAGAAGAATTATTGCAATTAATACCACCCCGTGCTGCTGGACGCGGTCGAACNCGAGAATCCTTTAACGCTCGCACCGGTGTAACATTTGACGGTGTAAGCCTGGCCGAAACTGCTGCAAACTTAACCTGCCGAATGATTTTTCATCCGGAACGGACCACCCGACTAGTGGAATACAATGCACGAGACCCAAAACAACCGGGGCTGGAAAAAGTGCTTAACCAGGTTATTAATACTACCATATTAAACCCAGCACCAGCCGGACTGGCGGGTGAAATAAAAAGAAATGTGGATTTTATAATACTTGATCATCTCCTTAGCCTTTCTGTTAATCAAAAAGCGTCTCCGGCAGTCCAAACCATCGCAATTGCAGAGATAGAAACATTAAACGACCAATTCAAATCATTGTCTGGTTTATCAACCAAGAGTAGATACGCTCCCAAACTTCGGGCCAATGCAAAATCACTTAGGGACCGTGCGCATTATAAAATGCTGCATAAACGCGCACAGCATCTATTGGATGAACCCGATGAATTCATTCCTATCAAAATATTAGAAGTACCGCCCGGCTCCCCAATTGGCGCTGAATTTGGTTGCTCATTTGATGATAAAATGCAAATTAATTCTAAATGATGAGGACAATCCTATGAAACGAAGAATTCTGACAACATTGATCTTGATTTCATCCGTGATAATTGCGGATGGACTTGATATGAAAAAATTTAAAGGTATGAAAGCCCGCAGCATTGGTCCTGCCGGAATGAGCGGCCGAGTGACAGCTATTGACGTCGTACTTTCAAATGCAGACGTAATGTATGTGGGTACAGCATCTGGTGGATTATGGAAATCTGAAAGTGGCGGTGTTAAGTGGGAGCCCATTTTTGATGATCAAAAAGCTGCTTCTATCGGCGATGTCACGGTTGACCCCACCAATCCTGATGTAATCTGGGTTGGAACGGGAGAAGGCAATCCTCGGAATAGTCAGAGCGCGGGATATGGCGTTTACAAAAGTATCGATGGCGGAAAAACTTGGGAATATAAAGGTTTAGGTGAAACGCGGAATATTCATCGCCTTCTAATTAACCCAAATAATCCTGATGAAGTATATGTCGGGGCCCAGGGATCTGCCTGGGGGGATAGTGAAAACCGTGGTGTCTACAAAACGACCGACGGCGGTGAAACATGGCAAAAAATTCTTTATGTGAATGAAAGCACGGGTATTGGCGAACTGGTGATGGACCCACAAAATCCCGATAAATTAATCGCCAATATGTGGCAATTCCGCCGCTGGCCTTGGTATTTTAAATCTGGTGGTGAAGGATCAGGATTATATGTGACCTATAATGGCGGTAAAGAGTGGAAAAAACGTACTGATAAAGATGGGTTGCCAAAAGGCGAACTGGGAAGAATGGGAATAGCGATTGCGCGAAGTAATACAAAAATCGTTTATGCTTTGGTTGAATCCAAAAAAAATGCCCTATATAAATCGGAAGACGGGGGTTTTAAATGGAAAAAAGTTTCAGATAAAAATATTGGGGGCCGACCTTTTTACTACGCTGAAGTTTATGTTGATCCCATTAATGAAAACAGGATTTATAATCTTCATTCTACAGTGACTGTTTCCAACGATGGTGGCAAAACATTCTCCCAACTTATGACCGCCTATGGCTCAAACGGAGTGCATCCCGATCACCACGCTTTCTGGGGCCATCCCACCAATCCACATTTTATCATTGAAGGTAACGATGGCGGTTTGAATATTTCGCTTGATAGAGGAAAAACATGGCGGTTTGTGGAGAACCTTCCTGTAGCCCAATTTTATCATATCAATTATGACATGGAATGGCCATACAATGTTTATGGCGGTATGCAGGATAATGGTTCCTGGCGTGGACCTGCTTATGTCTGGCGTGCTGGAGGAATTCGAAACGCTTATTGGGAAGAACTGTTTTTTGGTGATGGATTTGATGTAGTTCCTCATCCTGGTAATTCGCGCTACGGCTATGCCATGAGTCAGGGCGGTAACGTTGGCCGTTACGATTTATTAACTGGACACGCTCAGCTCATCAAACCGGTTCATCCGGATGGCGAACGACTGCGATTTAACTGGAATGCGGCTATTGCTCAGGACCCCCATGATGAAGATGCGATTTATTATGGTAGTCAATATCTACACTACAGCACCGATCGTGGAAATAACTGGAAAATCATTTCGCCTGATTTAACCACCAATGACCCCGAAAAACAAAAGCAAAACAAAAGTGGTGGACTTACTTATGATGCTACCGGCGCCGAAAATTTCACAACGATTATTGCTATTGCTCCCAGTCCAATTAATCGTAATGTTATTTGGGTGGGAACAGATGATGGAAATGTGCAACTGACCCAGGATCGAGGTAAAACATGGCAGAATGTTTCTAAAAGAATTTTTGGCCCACCTGAAGGAAGCTGGATACCACAAATCACAGCATCAACCTATGATCCCCAAGAAGCGGTTGTCGTAATCAATAATTATCGTCGTAATGATTGGAAACCTTACGTATTCCGTACCACAAACTATGGTAAATCCTGGAAAGCGATTGCCGATGAGGACAATGTATGGGGTTATGCTCTCAGTTACGTTCAGGATCCTTTAGAACCNAAATTACAATTTCTCGGAACTGAGTTCGGACTTTATGTAAGCATAGACGGTTCGAAAACATGGACCAAGTGGACCAGTGGGTTCCCAACGGTTTCTACTATGGATTTGAAAATTCATCCTAGAGAACATGATCTGGTCATTGGCACATTTGGCCGAGCAGCCTACATTCTAGACGATATACGTGCCTTGCGAGAAATGGCCGCCTCGAATGAAGACTTGATGAAAAAACGACTGCACTTTTTTGAACCGCCTATGGCAGTTCTAGCTATTAACCGTCAAGCTTCTGGTACACGTTTTGAAGCTAATGCCATATTCTCAGGGCAAAACCGAAAACGCGGTGCTATGTTAACCTTTGTATATAACCCTGGGAAGAAAAAGACCGAAGGAAAAAAGGAAAAAGATTTAGGTTCAAAAAAAGATAACGCCAAAGAGAAAAAAGAAAAAGTCAAATTGGAAGCATTGAATAGTGATGGCAAAACCATCCGTACTGTAAAATATGATGTTGAACCTGGAGTTAACCGAATTTATTGGGATCTGCGTCGCAAAGGTGTTCGCTCACCAAATGCGCCAAAGCCAAAACCGGATGCTAAGGAACCTGGCGGTCCAGCTGTACTTCCTGGTGAATATACCGTCCGACTTTCACATGGCAAAGAATCTGCTTCTCAAATAGTCAATGTAATCACAGATCCTCGAGTTGGCATAGTGGTGAGAAATATTGAAAATTTACAACCCATTTATAAACAACAAATGTTACTCACATCCAAAGTGACAGAAGCGATGGATCGAATTCGCCAATCAAAATCAACTGTCGCNGCTATCAACAAAATGCTGGATGTAAAAAAGCATGAATCACATAAGGCAATTCAGAAAAAAGGGAAAGCAATCGCAGATAGTCTGAAAATCTTGGAAGAGTTGATCGTGAATCCGAAAGGGTTGCAGGGTATTGTGCGTAACCCGAATATCCTAAGTGCAACTGTTGGTGCCGTGAACCGCTATTTATTTAGCAATTTGAGTGGCCCCAATAAAAGCCACGAATATCTTATGATGAAAGCAGAGCGGGAATCAGAACAGGTCTTAACCAAAGTCAATCTGTTCTTTGATAATGAGTGGCAAAAATATCAATCTGAAGTTGAAAATGCGAATCTTTCTCTTTTCAAGAATTATGAACCGATTAAAATTGAATAACAAAAATTGAGGTATGAATGATTAATAGAAGAAAATTTATCAAAACGATGTCAGCTCTGGGTATAAGTATTCCAGCAATGGCAAAATCGATCACGAAAAAGTCCTCTAATAATTCTACTGTTAGAAATAATCCAATTATTGTATGTAGCCGTGGAGAAGATTGGGGGAAAAAAGTCCTCAAACCTGGTTGGGATATTTTAAAAAATAATGGTTTGCTCTTAGATGCAGTTGAAAAATCGGCAAATGTAACAGAACTAGACCCGAAAGACACTTCGGTTGGATATGGTGGACTGCCAAATGAAAATGGTGTTGTCCAATTGGATTCATCTATTATGTATGGTCCAACTCATAATTGTGGCTCAGTGGCAGCCATTGAAGGAATCAAAACACCCTGCTCCGTAGCTCGATTGGTTATGGAACGAACAGATCATATACATATAGTTGGTAAAGGAGCTCAGAATTTTGCTAAGGCCCACGGATTTAAAGTGGAAAACCTATTAACCGAACATTCCAGAAAAGAATGGCTTCGCTGGAAAGAAAATCTTTCAGATCAGGACGATTGGTTCCCTCCTGCTGATGGTAATTATGATACACACCGATCAAATGGCACCATNAATGTCTTGGCTGTAGATAGTGCAGGTGATATCGCTGGCATTACCACTACCAGTGGCTTAGCCTGGAAAATTCCGGGCCGTATTGGTGACTCACCCATTATTGGTGCTGGGCTATATGTAGATAATGAA
The DNA here is from genome assembly GCA_002716525.1 of Fidelibacterota bacterium. GTDB lineage: Bacteria > Fidelibacterota > Marinisomatia > Marinisomatales > TCS55 > TCS55. The sequence continues at coordinate 9,701 of PBBH01000007.1, forward strand.
GTCGGTGCTGTAGGTGCTACTGGGCGCGGCGAAGAACTATTGAGATCTTGTGGTTCATTTTATGGGATAGAACAAATGCGCGCCGGTAAATCCCCTCAAGAAGCCTGCGAGGCAGTTTGTGAAAGAATTATATATATAAATGGTGGTAAGGATAAAATCAATTTTAGCGATATGATGGTGGCCGTGAACAAAGATGGGGATGTTGGCTGTGCCGCAATACAAGGCAGAAAAGGAAGGGAACCGAAACTGTCTTATTGGTCTAAAAAAGGATTTAAAGTTCTCAAAGGTACTTATTTAATTGAAACCTAATTTGCAGTAACAACCCACTCAAGTATCCCACTGAATTTCCTCCCCTGTAGAATTGCTTTTTTTGGTTTTAAAGATGCAGTTTGGTCCACACGGGTCATATTTGAATTGACCGTATAATCGTATATTTTTAAACCATCCACATCTACAAGTTCTATGAATGTGGTGTCTGTACTATTATACTCAGTTACTATAAGGGTTGATGCAACTGTTTTACTATCAGGTAAATTCAAACTAAGATCAATATTTTCTTCAAATGTATAATTATTGCCGCGTACTAAAAATGAAAAAGCAGAATTTGTATTAATGATAACTGGCAAGTTTTCTACCAAACCTTGATCTGGGTCCGACGGGCCAACGCAAGCGGATAAATTCCAAATTACAACTACCAATAACCACTTTTTCATTCGCTTAATTCTTCAGGTAGTTCTCCCTGTCCCAACTCGAGTTCATTGATCCTATCCATCGGTTTTTCAAGCGCATCCTTTCGGGTCTTAGATAGATTTTCGTAATGGGTATTGACAGTACCTAATGATTTTCCCAGCGCATCCATTTTCTCGATAAATTTTCCCCACTGGTTTTTAAATGCCTGCACTAAATCCTGGACTTCACCTGCTTTGGATTCAAGGTGAAAACTCTGCACAGACTGACGAACCATAGCTAAAATAGCAAACAGTGTGATCGGTGAACACAATAGCACTTTATTATCCATAGCGAATTCCACTAGGTTTTCTTCACCTGTTTCCGGCTTATTTAAAAAAGCATAGATACCTTCATTGGGAATAAACATCAGAACAAAATCAAGTGTTCCGTCTGCAGGGTCAATATAATCTCTTTTTGAAAGTGTCTTTACATGGCCTTTCACATCTTTTAAAAACGATTTACGCTCCCTTTCTTTTTCAGGTTCACCACTTACGGAGAAAAGATTTGCATAGTGGTCCCATGGAAATTTGACATCCATATTCAGGCGCTTTCCCTGCGGTAGAAAAAACGTAAAGTCAGGTTTGCCTTCTTTACTACCGGATTGGGTTTCAAAATTGATACCTTTTTTCAAGCCCAAATGAGCTAGAATATCTTTTACCATTCGCTCCCCCCAATGACCGCGGGCCTGAGAGCTGTCCAATATCCGGCTCAACTTGGATGTCGTATCTGCAAGACCATCAATACCTTTTTTTGATTCTTCCATCTGCCCTTTGAGTTCGGTGGTAGATTTCGTCAGCCCCTCAAGATTTTTCTTCATGTCCTCCAAGGTTGAATCAATCAATTTTTTCTTTTCATCCATTTGCGAGTCAGATGATTTGAGAAGTTCGCCGAACTTATTTTCTGCCAGTTTTAAAAATGTATCCAGGTTCTGATCCAAAGCCTGTTTTGAAAGATCACCGAATTCAGCCTTCAATTGATTTCGGCTGGACTGAGAAATATCGATTTCTTTTTGACGGATATACCAAATAATACCAGCCCCAATTAAAAAACCAATTAGAAACAATAAAATTCCATATAGATATGTCATCAGAGCTCAATATCCCCTTTTAGTCCTAATAATTCAGCTTTTTCTTTAAGCGCATCAATCACGAATTGAATATGATCTGTCATATCCACACCAAGTTCCTCTATACTTTGATATATGTCTTCCCTCAGAACAGAAGCAGCNAATGATTTTTGCTTGAGTTTTTTCTTCACCGACTTNGGTTTCACTTCAAAAATGGATTTAGATGGNCGTACATAAGTTACGGCAAATATAAATCCGGTTAACTCATCTACAGAAAAAAGAGCCTTGGCCATGTCNGTNTCNCTNGGAACACCTGTATAGGTGGCATGNCCCATGATTGCCCGGGTTATNGTTTCAGGATATCCATTTTNNANNAATATTTCATTCCCACGATAGGGATGNTCCTCCATGGATGGATACATTTCATAATCAAAGTCATGCATAAGACCNGTAAGCCCCCACTCNTCAGGNTCACCACCATATTTTTCCGCCATNTTGCGCATGGCTTGCTCNACACCCAANGCATGTCGACGTAGACTGTCGCTTTTGGTGTACTCATGGAGCAATGCNAAAGCCGATTCTCTTAATGGTATNTTTGACAAANACTANATCCCGATTAAATCCACAACTAAACGAATCACTTCTCCTGTGGCTGTTCCTTTATTTAGATAGGGCAGGTTCTTATCNCCCCAAGCAGTNCCTGCAATATCAAAATGACACCATGGAATATCGTCACCTACAAATGCTTTCAAGAATGCACCACCAGCAATGCTTCCAGCCTGACCAGATGCACCCACATTTTTCACATCAGCAATTTTGGATTTCACCTGTTCTAAATATTCGTCCCAGAGGGGAAATTCCCATACTTTTTCACCGGTTTTAACTGATGAAGCTTTAATATTATTTATTAATTCAGCATCTGTGCCCATAATTCCTGATGCGACATGGCCTAGGGCAACTACTACCGCACCAGTAAGTGTAGCAAAGTCTAAAATATATTTCGGATCGTAATGCTTGGTTGCATAGGATAAACCATCTGCTAAAATGAGGCGGCCTTCTGCATCTGTATTTAATATTTCAATTGTTTTTCCATTATAAGCTTTTAGTATATCCCCCGGTCGATATGCCTTGTCGCCACTCATATTTTCTGTCGATGGGATAATCCCCACAATATTCATTTTTGGACTCAACGCTGCTATCGCTTTCATCACACCCAATACAACACCCGAACCACACATATCGTATTTCATTTCATCCATTCGGTTGGCAGGTTTAATTGAAATACCACCACTGTCAAAGGTTAATCCTTTACCCACTAATACAATAGGTTTTGCTGATTTTCTACCACCCCAATATTCCATCAAAATGAATTTGGGTGGTACTTTTGTACCCGAAGCAACACCGGCTAGGGCACCCATACCCATTTTCGTGAATTTTTCCCGTTCGAATACAGTAACTTTCATTCCACCAGACTTTCCAATGGCCTGTGCATTCTCAGCTAAATGTGTTGGAGTCGCCACATTTCCAGGACGATTATCTAAATCCCTTGCAAGACATACTCCATTGGCGATTGCCACACCTTTTTTCACAGCTTTTTGATTACCCCCAACTACTGTTGCAGTTTCCATCTCAAATGAATCTTCATCAGTTGTTCTGAATTCGTTGAATTGGTAGCTACCCAGAATTAATCCTTCAGCCACAGCTTGCGACATATAAGCTTCTTTTCCATCCACAGGAAGGATAAAACAAACAGATTTGACCTTATTAGCTACGCAAGCTTTCGCAACTCCGCCACCTGCTTTTCGCAGAGTTTCCGGGTTTAATTGTCCTTTTTTACCTAAACCAAAGACAAAAGCCAAAGCACCTTTTTTACCAACTACTATTTTGACTTCGCCAACTTTACCTTTCAATAGGTTTGCTGCTAAAGCATTAGTTAATCCTCTACCCAATTCACGGTTTACACCTTGAAATTGCCTAGAAATTTTGAGATCTTCATAAATACCCACGGCAACTGCGTCCGATTTAACTCTGTGCCAATCCCCAGATGAATGTTTCACTTTCGAAAGATGTGCCATTATAATCCTTTAATATTGGTCTAAATAATGATTAAATAGCTATTAAGTTAGCTTTTTTGATTCCATAATCAAATATTGTAATAAATAAATTAAGTTATCTTATAATTCCAGGGAAAATACTGATTAAGTCTCATTAACTTAGTAATTATTTATCCGAAACAGCATCTGCTACTAGATTGTCCACCACACTAGGATCTGCCAGTGTAGATATATCACCCATATTATCCAAATCTCCTTCAGCAATCTTCCTAAGAATACGGCGCATGATCTTTCCTGAACGCGTTTTGGGCAATCCTAGTGTAAATTGAATTTTATCTGGTTTCGCATGAGGTCCAATTCCCTTGGTCACGGTGGCGCGAATATCTGCTTCAATGGAAGGGTCGGATTCCACGCCTGTCATAAGCGTCACAAAGGCATAAATACCCTGGCCTTTGATATCATGAGGATAACCTACGACGGCGGCTTCGGCTACACCTTTAGCTTTTCCAATTTCCCCCTCCACTTCGGCTGTTCCTATCCGGTGGCCGGAAACATTCAGTACATCATCAACTCTACCCGTAATCCAATAATAACCATCCTTATCTCTGCGGGCACCATCACCAGTAAAATAGTAGCCTGGAAATTGGGAAAAATAGGTCTCGATAAAACGCTGATGGTCACCATAAATGGTACGCATCTGTCCCGGCCATGAAGCTTTGATTGCCAGCAGTCCGGAAACATCGTTGCCCTCAATCTCTTGGCCATCTTCTGTTAATAGAACGGGTTCAATTCCAAAAAATGGGTATGTAACTGAGCCAGGCTTGGTGGGTATCGCGCCGGGAAGAGGCGTAATTAAAATACCGCCAGTTTCCGTCTGCCACCATGTGTCGATTATCGGAGATTTTTCTTTCCCTACAACCGTATGATACCACATCCACTCCGGTTCTTTAATTGGCTCACCCACGGTACCCAGTAGACGAATAGAGGATAAGTCATATTGGTTCACCCAGTCATTTCCTTCTTTCATTAAGGCGCGTAAAGCAGTCGGGGCTGTATAGAAAATATTGATTTTATGTTTATCCACTACTGACCAGAAACGGCCGTAATCCGGATAATTAGGAACTCCCTCAAACATCACTGAGGTTGCACAATTTGAAAGTGGCCCATAAACAATATAGGAATGTCCGGTAATCCACCCAATATCAGCAGTACACCAGAAAACATCTTCCTTTTTATAATCGAATACTTGTTCAAATGTATAGTTCGTATATACTAAATATCCACCAGTTGCATGAAGAACCCCTTTGGGCTTTCCTGTTGAACCGGAAGTGTACAATATGAACAGTGGATCTTCCGCGTTCATCTCTACCGGCGCACATTCGGCATTCGCTTTCGCCATTTCTTCTTGCCACCAGATATCGCGACCATCCTTCATATCCACAAGTTCACCGGTTCTTTTTACAACAATAACATGTTCAATGGACGGTGTTTGCGCCACAGCTTTATCTGCATTGGCTTTCATGGGAATATTCTGTTTTGTACCGCGAACACCCGTATCCTGTGTGATCAATATTTTGCAAGCCGAATCATTGATCCTATCCCGCAATGAATCGGCACTAAAAGCACCAAATACTACGGAATGGACGGCTCCAATTCGGGCACATGCCAACATAGCAACTGGAAGTTGAGGAACCATTTGCATATATAGACACACTCNATCTCCNTTTTNCACGCCAAGGTNTTTAAGNACATTGGCANACTTTTGNACCTTTCGTAATAATTCGCTATANGANAAACGCCGATCTTCCGATGGATTATTCCCTTCCCATATGAGCGCTNTCCGATCGCCTTTTCCTGCCTCTACATGACGATCAAGACAATTATAGCTCATATTGAGTTTTCCGCCTTCAAACCATTTGATATTGGCATCTATAAAATCAAATTTCCCAACGGAATCCCATTTCTTTGACCATATAATTCGTTCTGCTTTTTTGGCCCAAAATGCGTCCCGATCAGCAATGGAATCGGCATAGGTTTTTTCATACTCTTCTATATTTTNAAAATGCGCATTTGCAGACCATTCCTTTTTAGGATTAAAAATTTTATCTGTCATGATTTTTTCTCATCTTTAATCTTTTTTGATTACTCCATTCGATTAAGATGTTTTCCCAAAACCCAACCCGAAATATTTCGATATATTCCCTGCTTATCCAGGTAAATACGCACACGACCAAATAACCGATCCCCTGCAACTTTTGAAATGATAACCTGATCTCCCTCATTTAATAAAAATAATGAAACTGCGCCATTTTCCGGTCCTTCGCGAAATGGAACCATTGAATCAATAACTTCATAAATGGCATCCCCAGGACCAAGTTCCAATGGCGAAATCGTTACAGTTTTTTCAAAAATTCCTTCAGCTATATCCATATTTCCTTTCCAAGTTGGAAATCTACCATCTGTATTAATCGAAACCATAACAGGTTCATTCTGAATTCGTTTAACTGGGATTCGAACTCGCGTATATCCAGAAGTATCGGTTTGGGCACTTGATAAAATTTCACGATTTTGTGTTATACGAATATTAGAATTACCAATTGGATTATTTGTCTCTGCGTCCAATACAGTTAATTTCATTATATCCGAGGGTCCCAAAATGTCAAATGTGGTAAGGTTTATTTCACCGACATCTGCATTGAACATTCTATATTGGTGATCATAGGCATCTCCCAGCGGTTCCAGTTTCGCAATATTACCTAATGAATCCGTGCTCAGTATATTTGCGGGTAAAATAATTTGAATCTGTTCACCAGGAAAAAACAGTTTTTGCATGAATACCTCAGCCGGACGATTGCGAGGATATATACTGTAACGATATGCAGTAGGTGATATATTAATCGGATTGACAGTGGCACTGATAACCACTGTTTCAGATCCTTCAGCTACAACTTTTTTAGGATAGAAAGTTGAATCAACAGTAATTGAATCTTCCTGCGCTGTAATAACCGCTATAGAGAAAAAGAGAAGTAAGTTACGGATGGTTTTAAAAGGATTTCCCATGGGGTACTTTTTGATAATTTCCCTCAGTATCTTTTTTGACCGATACCATCACAACGGTTGCAAAACATGCTAAACGTAATTCAGTCTTTCGCCCTTCCGCATGAGCCTGCACCTCAATTGTGAAAGATGTTTTTCCTGCCGAGATTACAGTGCTGGTAAAGTTTACCCATTCGCCCAGATAAACTGGCTCTTTGAATTCCACTTTTTCTATTGCTCGTGTTACAGAGCCATCGACATCCGCACCTCTTAAAAATCGAAAAGCTGCCTTACCTGCAGCTAGATCAACCCATGCAATCATTTGACCGCCAAAAAGGGTCCCTACTACATTAATATGGTCAGGCATCACTAATTGTGAATATTTTGCTGAATATGCTGGCATTTCTGTCATTTCCTCCTCTAAAACGATGTAATAGTAATCATAATGAAAAAGCCCCGCAAATACACCCTCGAGAAAATCTGTTTTCCCTGAAGAGCACGCCACACCTGCGGGGCTTTATGGAAAAAGTTTATCTTCAAGAAGATATCTGTTTCAAGTATTTTTTTTATTCTTTGGATAAATATTCTTTCGCTATTCGTTCCCCCTCGTCAAGATCAACTTTCATTAGGATAAAACCACCAATAAAAAATAGAATGATCAAAGATAAAATTCCCAAACGTGGATTTCCAGTTACTAATCCAACATATCCCATGAGAATTGGTCCAACGATGGCTGCGAATTTCCCCAACATATTATAAAATCCGTAAAATTCGGCTGCTTTTTCCTTTGGAATAATGCGTGAATACATTGATCTACTTAAGGCTTGGATGCCACCTTGAAAACAGGCAATAAAAACCGCTAGGGTATAAAAATGCCACTGCTCAGTCATAAATACCCCAAATATTGTGATAAATGCATATCCTAAAATGGCCACAAATACCGCTTTTTTTATACCAATTTTCGATGCAAACCAGTGATAACCCAGGGTAGCGGGAAAAGCGATAAACTGGACTAGTAACAATGCTGTAATAAGAGAACTGGCAGAAAAGCCCAAGCTAGTGCCATAGTCCACAGACATTTTAACGATGGTATCCACTCCATCGATATAAAACCAATAAGCCAGCAAAAACATTCCCACTACTTTCAAATGTTTTATATCATGAATTGTATCTATTAATTGTCTCCAGCCAGCGCCGATTGCCGATCCAATTCCAATCGGTTTATGAATTTTAGGTTCTTTAACAAAAAGGATAATTGGAATTGAAAATACAGCCCACCATATGGATACTGTGATAAAAGAAATACGAATGGCAACTGCACCATTAACTATACCGAACAGGTGAGGAAATTGGTACATGAGTACATTAATCAGAAAAAGTGTACCTCCTCCGATGTATCCCAATGCAAACCCCAATGAAGAAGTAAAATCAATTTTCTCTTTAGATGCTACACCTGGTAGAAGTGAATCATAAAATATATTGCCAGCTGCAAATCCAATTGAACCAAAAACATAAAACAAGACAGCCATCTCCCATTCACCCTGTTTTACAATCCATAATGCGCCCGTACTTATGATACCAAGAAATGCAAATAGGATTAAAAGCTTCTTTTTGGCTGTCCCTCTATCTGCTATTGCACCTATAAATGGAGCAATCGCAGCAACTACGATTGATGCGATGGAATTTGCTAAGCCCAAGTACCAAGTGCTTAAAGTAACACTATCGGTATTAGACCAATATTCCTTAAAGAATACAGGGAAAAAACCAGCCATAACCGTTGTGGCAAAAGCACTGTTGGCCCAATCATAAAGTGCCCAGGACCATATAGATTTTTTTGAATCAATCAATTGGAGTTCGCCAAAAAAAAGGAATATAGGACAACACTACCACGCCTGAAAATAAGAACTAATTCGAATCCAAGATGATGTATAACCAAAAGTTTGATAGGTCAAAAATGGCACAAACCAGCGAACACCAACTTCTAATTCAAAAGGAATTGGACCAAACTGCTTAAAAGAATCTACGTTTAAAAAATTAAACTTTAAAAATTGAGTAGCCACATTTTTTCGACTATCAAAATTTTTTCGACTTACCATCCATTTATCCCATGTATCACTACTTGAAAAATATTGATCTCGTCCTGTAAACATCCAATCCATACCAACCGAGAAGAACATACGCTGTGGCCATATTTCCATCTGGCCCTGAATCGAGCCATAAATTTGTTTTCCCTGTTCATATAACACTGCATCTCCAATCGCACGAGAAATTGAATCAGCACTCGTTTCCTGAATCCATAGAAATGAAATTGGTGGATTGATAATATCGCGGTTAAAAGATGATAGATTCACCAACCAATTTACATTAATGAGCCTACCCCATAATTTCCGGTATAGTTCACCAAATGCTTTAATTCTCCATCGTGTTAATCCATTTCCAATAGGCAATTGTTTGTATTGATTAGGAATTCCCTCAGAATCCACATCCTTAGCATGATATTTTTTTAGCCGTTCACCAAAAGGGAAAGTGATATCAATACCTCCATACAGGGAATATTTATTTTTTCCTCCGCGCCAAGCTGGATTTCCCAACAGTAAAAAATTCATGCCAAGAGCGACATTACCTAGTCCAGAATTTGTTTTTGATTTAGGATAATAATGTGACAGTAATTGATCCATTGGTACAATTAATGAATCACTGGATATTGTCCAGGAATGGGATTGTTTAAATTTTTGCAATCTAGGAATATGAAGCATAAATGTAGATTTGTCGGTAAACCCATATTCAATTGAATAGGATTGGGTCAATAAATTCCTTTTCCATTCCTGGGTAATTATATAATCTATTCCATCCAATTGATATGTAAAATCCTTCCATCCATCACCGCCATCGTGGCCTTTCCACTTGCCACCAGATATTTCATTTTCTATACTGATGCGCCATACATTTTGTGGTATGGTAAAATGGGTTTGAGAATAGAAATAGTTTAGACATAGGATAGATAAAGAAAAAAATTTGCGGATCATTAATTAATGATAAAGCAAAAATTTCTGGCGGAACTCATTGAATTTCAAAACGTCTTTTAACCATAGCGGCGGCAAGTAATTTGCAGGTTTTCCCTGCTCTGCAAATATGCGTAATTGACTATGACCGAAAAGCATATCAATTCGGTTTAATTCATCCCATTTAAACTCTCTAGGATACAGTTGATTTGCCAGTATAATGATAGCGGTTGTCGTTGCCAATGGATCATAGCGGTTCGGATCAGTGATAATAATATCTACTCCGCTACACACTTTATTCACATGAAGTGGCACATATTTATCTTCAGGTTTTTTTCTAGGAACATATTCTACGACACGAAATTCTACACCGGGCAATTGGAACTTAACCAGTTTTTCAGCAAGATAAAATCCAGATAGCCACGGTGCACCAACTCGCATATATGGTCGACTGGTTCCTCTTCCATCATTCAGGTTTGTCCCTTCCAGCAAACCGGAACCAACATAGGCTAAATTAGTACGGAGTGTTATTATTTTTGGTTGGGGACTGATCCAAGGATGATCTGATTTATCCAGCCAATAAGATCGTTTCCAATTTGCCATGGGAATTACCGTAAGATTGGTTCTTTTCAAATCTTTGATCCACCCCATTTCATTTGCCATAATAGCCATTTCTCCAATGGTTAAACCATGGCGGATTGGAACGAGATGATAACCTTCGAATGATTGGAATTTCGGTCGGACAACTGGACCGTCGACACGGTCTCCTCTGAGTGGATTAGGACGATCTAAAACCATTACAGGCGTATTCCATTCACTTGCTACTTCCAAAATTTTAGTCATTGTTGCCACATAGGTTGAAAACCGTACACCTGTATCCTGAATGTCAACCAAAATCATATTTAAACCTCGCATAGTCCATTCTGGTGGTTTCACATTTCTTCCAAATACTTCAACTATCCTTGCCTTATAAATAGGATCATACTTTTGGTCACCCTGAATTTTAAATCTTTCATTTTGATCAGCAAATAAACCGTATTGTGGAACAAAAATAATTTCTACATCGATTTTTTGATGTGCTTTTAATAAATCAAGAAGATGAATCCCTTTGCGGTTGACTGCCGTTTGATTAGTAAACACACCAATGGTCTTACCATAAAGAGGTCTGAAATCCATCTGTTCCAAAACATCGATTCCATAAAAGATCGCAGGATGAAAAGATAGATCCGGTAAAGGCATTACAATACTGTGATTGTATTGTTGACTATTTAGAATGGAAAGCCATAAACCAGCTTTGAGAATAATTGGACGTATATAATTTCCTCGAATCATCGCGACAGAAATCTAATACGATTTTTGGGAATTAATCCTGATAGATTCGCTGTGTTCTTCCACCAATTGCTGTAGCGATAACGTAAGGTGTTAATTGGATATTTTNGGCGATGGTTTCCATTCGGATAGAATCCTTTCCATTTTCTCCTATTAAAAGGACTTCTTCCCCTTCTGTTGGAANNGTATCTTTAAAATCNACCATAAACTGATCCATGCAAATGCGACCTGCAATTTTGAATTGGTTTCCACGATAGCTTACATANCCACTTTCATACCAAGNNCGGGGNAATCCGTCTGCAAAACCACATTGAATCACACCAATATTGGTGTTAGAACCACTTTGATAAACGCCGCCATAACTGATCTGGGTACCTTTAGGAACATTTCGTACTGCAACAATTGGCGCTCTGAATTCCATTACTGGCCGGAGGTTTAAATCCATAGGNACCTCATCAGANGGGAANGCACCGTAAAGCAACATTCCNANACGGANGATNTTATAGTTNNTCTGATCCATATTTAATGCTGCNCCACTGTTTGAGAANTGAACATATTTAAATGTGTATCCTCTATTTCTNGCCTTATCCAATACCGAATTGAATTTAGATTCTTGTTCATATGCATAAGACAAATCGCCTTCATCAGCAGTTGCAAAATGCGAATAAATACCTTCACAGTCTATTNCAGGATTATCATTTAATTGTTCAATCATGTCTGCTGCATCATTAATATCAATTCCTAGGCGAGTCATACCTGTATCNACTTTTAAATGGACTTTCGGGCACTGACCATGAATCTTAANATAAGAAATCAACGCAGACTGNTCNTTCACATGCGATATATTTAACGTTAGACGATCATTGATTGCTTCAGCGAACCTAGCAGTGTCCATCCGACTGAAAACTAAAATATCTGATTTGATTCCAGCTCGCCGGAGTTCAATGCCTTCNTCNATNGTGAATACAGANAAATAATCACATCCATGTGATTCTAAAGCNTTTGCNCAGGCGATACTTCCATGNCCATANCCATTNGCTTTTACNACNGCCATGATCGGTTTATTCCCAACNTNCTTTTTNACNAGATCGTAGTTCGTTTTGAGTCGATCNAGATGAATAATTGCTTTCGGNCCTATCATTTTNGAGCGTCANCTNAATTTGGACGAATATTNATCCAGTAAAAATGATTTCAATTCATCAAAATCTGGAAATATTTCTGAACTGCAAGCCATAATCCAGCCACTTAAATCAGAAACCCCAATTTTATTTATAAGATAAACTGGTTTTTTACAATCATACGCCAAAGTGACTTCAGCATGTGTTCCGGCACCTTTAAACACACTTTCATCCCAAAGACAAATCAAGTAATCCACATTATTTCGCACAGCTCTGATATCTCGGTCAACACATACGCGGATAAAATTTGCATATTTTTTGGAATCACTATTTTTCCATTCTCGGTAATTCTCGGCACCATACTCAATCATAATAGATTTAGATTCCACTACTGGATTGTAAACAGAATGGGCCAATTTTTTATCAAGCCACAAAGTCATTTCTTTCCTCCAGTTTGCACCCTCATTTTTTGCAAACTCCATGGCACCAGATAAATAAGCCTTCATTGTTTTAATTTACGTTTGAGCAAATATCCATTCATCCAAGTCCATCCAAGTGCAATAGNTANTGGAATAATAATAGNTNCCCATTCCAGATGATNAAAAAATAGAATCCCCCTCAAATCTGATAAAATCATACTTAATGGAGAATAAGATAATAATGTACCGACAGTTCTTGGGTAAAAATCAAACTCTACCAATACACCGGTTGCGAACAATATAAATAAGAACACGGAAATTGTNATCGATAAATAAGTTGAAATTCTATCTGTTAATACAGAAAAAGTGATAATCATATTTCCCAATAGAAATGTGTATAAAAATGTAAAAAGAGGTACAATAAAATAAGCAGACCAATTTAAAGGTTCGGACAATAAAACCGTCAGTACAGCCATTGCAGTGATAACATAAACTGTCGATTCAATAATTGAAATAACTAAAAATCCAATTACTAAATGCGTCTTGCCGTAAGGTGCAAGCGTGATTGGTATAAATGATTTTTTATGAATACGTAGATTAAAAAAATCCCGATAAATCAACGAAAAGGTTGATACAGATGCAATCANTAAAANNATGCCTGGNAAAACCCANACATCGTAAGGNANTTGATCNATTGATTGTCCTACAATATTNTTCATAACCATTGTAATGCCAATATGTAACAATAATGGCAGCAGTACCATAAATGAAACAGTCGTCTTCAGCCGATGTCGAATTAGCCAAAAACGTCTGAAAAATAGCGCTTTAATCAATGGATCCCGTCCTTTGCGAATTTTGCATCCATTAAATCTTGAAGACCCAATTTTTTAATAGATACATCTTTCATAATAGCTGCTGTGGCCGCATTTAATACTTCAAAAAATACGTTCCTTTCACGNCCATAAAAGTGAATNCTATGTCCAATGCGNGAAGGGTTTTTNACCTTGGGNAANTTTGATAATTGTTTGAACAAATCATCTGATAATTCTTCAAATTCAATCTGGAATTGATGGAACTCAAAANTNCTCCCCAGCAATTTATCAAGGCTACCATCTAAAGCAATCCGCCCATCTTCCAATACTAATATACGATCATGAGCTTCTTCCACTTCTTTTAATGATTGACTTACATACAGAATGGTTTTCTTCCCTTTTAATCGCAATAATAAATCCCACGTATGACGATAGGATTCCGCATCCATGAAAGCGGTAGGCTCATCCAAGATTAATATATTCGGATCATGGATCAAGGCACGTAGAATCATTCCTTTTTTAATAATACCTGGTGAAATATTTTGAACCATACTTTTGAGGTATGGATTAATGTCTAATTCCCGCGCCAATTGAACCATCCGCGTATTCACAATTTCTATATCTACTTGGTACATCATACCCATAAATCGAATATTTTCTTCAAGGGTTAACCAAGGGTCAAGATCAATTTCATGCGGTACAAAACCAATTGANGATAACNTTTCCAAACGNCGTTTCTGNGAATCCAATCCATTAATAAAAACCTGNCCGNATTCCTGGTATTCAANACCNGCAATCACTTTCAGCAGCATCGATTTCCCAGCTTCATTNTCGCCAATTATNGCNACCAANCTGCCNCGCTCAACACCAAATGTTAAACTGGCCAGTATTGTTTTATCNCNAACCAATTTCCCAACTTTTTTGAGCGTAATACTAGCTTCCATTAATGNGCTTCATACCAAGATTTTCCATGCCCACAGTCCACCACAATTGGCACANTTAATGGAAGTGCTTTTTCCATTGCATTNACTACCATNGGTTTNAATGTTTGAAGTTCTTCTTGATAAACTTCAAACACNAATTCATCATGNACNTGAAGTATCATTTTAGATATCATTTTTTTTGAATCTATTTTTNTCTGTATTTCAATCATTGCCAGTTTAATCATTTCTGCATTGGTCCCTTGAATCGGCATATTAATAGCCATACGTTTAGCTGCTTCACGGTGAAGATGATTACTACTATCAATATCCCAAACAGGTCGTCTACGGCCTAATATTGTTTCAACATATTGTAATTCACGCGCTTTCTCAACAGTGGATTGAATATAATTTTTAATTCCCGAATATTTTTCAAAATAAGCTTCGATAATAGTTTTTGCTTCTTTTTGTGGGATACCTAATTCTTGACTCATACGATAAGGACCGGCGCCATAAATCAAACCAAAATTAACAATCTTTGCCGTTCTTCGCATTTCAGGAATAACAGAATCCATTGGGACATCAAATACATCTGCAGCAGTACGTGAATGGATATCTTCACCCTTATTAAAGGCATCAACCAGGGCTTTATCCTGAGAAAGATGGGCCATAATTCGAAGTTCAATTTGAGAATAATCAGCTGAAAATATTTCCCAATCTTCATTTTCTGAATGGAAGGCCTTGCGGATCTCCTTCCCTTCCTCGGTTCTTATAGGTATATTTTGAAAGTTGGGATTACTGGAAGACAGTCTCCCCGTGGATGTAATAGTTTGACTAAAAGTAGAATGGATTCGTTTTGTTTCATGATTTATTAAAGAAGGTAAAGCGTCAATATAGGTATTCTTAAGTTTATTCAGTTTTCGATATTCCAATATTAGGCCAGGGATCAAATTTTCGTTTTTTAATCGGTGAAGTACATTTTCAGCTGTTGATCGTTTTTTTATTTCAGGCAATCCTTTAATATCAAATAACACACTAGCTAATTGCTGTGTTGAATTCACGTTAAATTCAGTACCTGCTTCGTTTTGTATATCGTTTACTAAATGATCAATTTTTTTACCCAATTCGGCTGACATAGTCTCCAACATTTTCCCATTTACAAATGTGCCATTGAATTCCATTGCTAGTAGAACTGGTAACAACGGCATTTCAACGCTATTAAAAAATCGATCCAGTTCCTCTTTCTTCAATTCTTTTTCAAATATGTGGGTAAGTTGTAGTGCTACATCCGCATCTTCGGCTGCATAGAAAGTAATTTTATCCAATTCTACTTCAGCCATTGTAATCTGATTTTTGCCCTTCCCAATCAGATCTTCAATTGGGACCATTCGATAATTTAAATGGTCCATGCTGAGGTTATCCAATTTCAATGCGCGCGATTCCGGCTTTAGCAAATGTGCCGCCAATAAAGTATCAAACTTGATCCCTTTAACCTCTACGCCATGGCGTTTTAGGATAAGCGCATCGAATTTGACATTCTGTCCAGTTTTTGGAATGGATTTATTTTCAAAAACTGGTTTCAATATTTCTAATACTGACGTGAGGTCTTCACCACCAAAATTATTGGATTCTTTCTCTTTGTATTGGATAGGGATATATACACCGGAATCCGCTTGAGTAGAAAAAGATAAGCCAACTATATCACAAAGCATTGGTTTAACTGATGTCGTTTCTAAATCAAAAGAAAGCCATTTGCCTTTTTTTACACCTTTTACAAATGTATCAAGATCAACTTTGTTTAAAATGGATAAATAATTCTTTTCTGGTCGTTTTTCATGGGTAGGTACTTCCTCATGAAAGGTATTTAATTGTTTTTGAAGTGCTTGGAATTCTAATTCACGAAGAATTTCATCCATAGCATTCGCATCAAATCCATCGGTTACCATATCCTTATAGTCTGCATTGATATTCATATCTGTTTTGAGAGTTACCAATTCCTGGCTCAAAAAAGCTTCTTCTCGGCACTTCTGGAGTCCTTCCCGGGCTCTTTTATTCTTCACCTCATTGGCATGATCCAACGCACTTTCAAGCGTTCCGTATTCATTCAGCAATTTTACAGCAGTTTTTACACCGACCCCTGCCACCCCAGGAACATTATCAGATGAATCTCCCATTAGCCCTAAAAGATCAATAATTTTTTCAGGTGGAACACCCCATCTTTCGATAACACCTTCTCTATCATACACCTTGATATCGGCCTGACGTCCTGATGGTGCGTAAAGAAAAACATGTTCATTAATTAGCTGCATAAAATCCTTGTCCCCTGACACGATATAGGCATCTAATCCATTTTCTACTGCTTGAATCGCTAACGTACCGATAATATCATCTGCTTCAAATCCCGGTTCTTCTAAGGTAGGAATTCGCATGGCTTCCAATAATTTCCATAAATATGGCAGTTGCTCCCTCATTTCTTCAGGCATTTTCTCGCGGGTGGCTTTGTATTCCGGATACCGTTTATGACGGAATGTTTTTTCCGAAGAATCGAAAGCAGCGATGAGATAATCCGGTTTTTCCAGTCGTAATAGTTTGAGGACTTGATTAGTAAATCCAAACAATGCGGAGGTGTGCACCCCTTTGCTGTTGATTAATGGATTTCGAATCATTGCAAAATGAGCACGGTATAACATGGCATAACCATCGATTATAAAGATGCGTTTTCGAGTGGATTTATTATCTACCATGAAGCATTAAAGTTAATGGAAAATCGGAGTAAGGGAGTAAGGGAAAAGGGTTGTGTTTCTGAATAAATATTTGGCCATAAAAGAAAATAAAATTCCAGTTAACTTCTAATCATAATTGACAGGAGGTATTTTGAATCAACAAATCAATCATTCATCAATTAAAATCATCATTGCTTGTTTTTTATTCTCAATTATTTTTGCAAATAATCCTTTACGTATTAATAATAATCGTTTAAACAAACATCTATCTGAACTATCCAAATTTGGGAAAAATGAATTTGGTGGCGTAAGTAGGGTAGCTTACAGCGACGCTGATTTGAGCGGACGCGAATTTGCAATAAAACTAATGAAAACTGCTGGCATGGATGTCCACATTGATCCAGGCGGGAATATAATTGGCATTTTGGCGGGGAAAAATAACGACCTACCTCCAATTGCTATAGGTTCCCACATTGATTCAGTGCCTGAAGGTGGAAATTTTGACGGTAATGTAGGATCAATATCCGCTATTGAAGTTGCACAAACTCTCAAGGAAAGTAAACATACACTAAATCACCCTTTAATCGTTGTCATATTTCAAAATGAAGAAGGTGGCCTTTTTGGCAGTAAAGTTATGACAAGTGGATTAACAGAACTGGAACTGGAACTTCAATCCAGTAGTGGCTATAGCATAAGAAAAGGAATTGAAAGGATCGGTGGAAATATCGACCAACTTGAAAAGGCTAAATTGAAAAAGAATGAATGGGCTGCTTATGTAGAGTTGCATATTGAACAAGGGGGTATTCTTTATAATGAAAACCTAGATATTGGTGTCGTACAAGGAATTGTAGGTATTAAGCAGTGGGAGGTATTGATAACTGGCTTTGCGAATCATGCTGGAACAACGCCAATGGATCAGCGGCGTGATGCACTTTATGCTGCATCTCAATATGTGCAGGCTGTTCATGAAATCGGGAAAAAAACTCCTGGAAAACAAGTAGCTACAGTTGGAATAATCAAATCATTTCCTGGAGCACCAAATGTGATTCCAGGGATAGTTAATGCAAGTCTTGAAATTAGAGATTTAGACGGAAAGAAAATTAATTCTATTTATAAAAAAATTGAATCTACGTCGGAAAATATTGCAAAAAACACAGGGACCAAATTCAAGTTTAAGCAAACAATCAATATCATTCCCGAACCCACAAACAGGAGAGTCAGTTGGGCCATTAATCAAGCCGCACAAGACCTTCAACTGTCAAGTAAATTTATGCCCAGTGGAGCTGGACATGATGCCCAAGAAATGGCGGTAATTTGTCCTATCGGTATGATTTTTATTCCCAGCAAGGGAGGTATCAGCCATTCACCCAAAGAATATTCATCTCCAAAAGATATTGCGAACGGGGCAAATGTTCTACTCCACACCGTTTTGAAATTGGATAAACAATACAGTGAGGAAAATTAAATGTCGTTCAAAACTGATAGAACTCGGGTTCGCCGACTCCCTCAGCGAGGGCATTACGATAAAAATACGATATATCCAATTATTGATGAGGCACTCTATTGCCATGTTGGAATCAATGTTAATGACAGTCCAGCAGTCATTCCCACCATCCATGCCAGGAAAAATGATACATTATATATTCATGGATCTGCTGCTAGCCGATTGCTAAAATCCATTCCAAAAGAAAATAATATATGTGTAACAATAACTCTTCTCGATGGTATTGTACTCGCACGATCTGCTTTTCATCATTCATTAAATTATCGATCCGTTGTCATATTTGGGAAAGGAGATCTAGTTAATGATCAGAATGAAAAATGGAATGCGTTAAAAACAGTCAGCGACCATCTTATCCCTGGGCGATGGGAAGATGCCCGCCAGCCTAACCAAAAAGAATTAGATGCAACAACCGTAATTTCAATTTCACTGAAAGAAGCTTCTGCAAAAATCAGAACAGGGCCACCAAGCGATGAAGAAGTTGACTATCAGCTGCCTGTCTGGGCGGGTGTTTTACCCTATACAATCAAAAAAGGAGAACTAATTCCTGACCCTCGGTTACCAAAATCAATCAACATCCCTGATTATCTGATTTGAAGCTTAAAATCCTTTCAGTCGGAAAAATTAAAAATAATAATCTAGATGAAATGGTGAAAATGTTCTTATTAGAACAAATTTATCGTGCAATTTCAATTTTAGAAAACCGAAAATACCATAAGGGTTAGTGTGGACCAGTTTAAGCAAATTTACATTTTAATATGTTTTTTTATATTATCGGTTGTAGGCCTACGATCTATTGAAAAAGGGCCGCATAAACGAGCCGCTCGTATTATAGAAAAATTTATAGATACATATGATATACCTGGACTATCCATAACGGTTGGGAAAAATGGTCAGATAGCCTGGACGAAAGGATTTGGCCTTGCTAATATAAATGAAAAGATTCCTGTAACTTCAAAAACTAGATTTCGAATTGGCAGTATATCTAAAACAGTAACTTCTGCAGCAGTAGGCCGCCTAGTGGATCAGGATAAGCTTGATTTAGATGCCCCCATTCAAACTTACGTACCCACCTTCCCAGAAAAACGATGGCCAATTACTACACGTATGGCCATGAGTCACCTTTCAGGAATTCGACATTATAAAGGTAATGAATTTTTAAATGAAAAATATTATTCCACTGTATTAAAAGGACTCAGAATTTTCCAAGATGATACGCTAAGCCATGAACCGGGGACTCATTATCTATACAGTAGTTATGCATGGAATCTAGTCAGCGCAGTGGTCGAAGGTGCAACCGGTATTGATTATCTTTCCTATATGGAAGATACAGTTTTTACTGCTCTGGATACAGAGACACTAATAGCAGAACACCAAGATTCAATCTTAATACCCATCGCTTCTTTTTATAATGCCGAAAACGGCGAACTAATATTGGCTCCTCAAGTCAATAATAGCTACAAATGGGCTAGTGGCGGTTTGGTCGGAACCAGTACGGATTTGGTCAATTTTATTCATAACCTTCATGCTACTGATTTCTTATCGAAAGAAGTAATCAAAGAACTGCATACACCAAACACCACTCGTATTGGTCAACCAACCAACTATGGGTTGGGATGGCGGCATTACCGTGATTTTTGGCGTAATCCATTCATTGGCCATAGTGGCGGATCCGTCGGGGGCAGCGCCATGTTGATTTATTATCCTCAAAAAGAAATTGTTGTAGCAATCTTGGTGAACTCACGTTCCGAAAAAGGTGGTGATTTAAATCTCTTGGCACAGCGGATTGCCAGAAGATTTATACATTAGTTGTTATACGTTAAATACTTAATTAGAAATGATATGATATATTAACGAATGAATTGCGGGTAGCACCAGGCCAGAAAAATGCCTGATACCCATTCGATTCATAACCGTACCCATACGTTGAATAAAGTTTATCAAATACATTGTTTACTTTGACCAATACTTCTAAAGCTCTCCATTGGTATTTGGCACCAATGTCTAAAAGACCATATCCATCAATCATACCTGTTTCAGTATTGGCCTTATCAATATACATGTGACCAATTCTTTTCCAATGTGCAAAAAGAAGCATATAATTCCGAGGACGATAATTCAAAGACAGATTGAATAATGTATTGGGAATATTTGGAATACTTTTTCCATTATTGAAAAAATTCATAACCAGCGCCCCATTTGCGGAAAAACTAAATTTCTGATTAAGTAAAAAGGTTGCTTCCCACTCAAACCCGGAATGATCCGTAGAATCAGCAGAATAGTAATCGTATTCTCCTTCCTGTTTCACATCAATGTTTTTCAGTTGTTCATTGAGGTATTGAATACGATATCCATTGATGCGAGCATGACCTTTTGAGAAGGTAAAGTCGATTCCCATTTCTATATCCGTTATCACTTCCGCCGCTGCCATAATGGGCTTACTCCAAACATCATCTGCTTCAATAATTTGATTATCTGCAGGTTCTTTTTGAGCTTTAGCCCAATTCACAAACCAGTGTAACGAATCCCCCATTTCCCAGGTCATACCAATCCTAGGATTGAAAAAATTCCAATTTGCTGATAAAGTATGCCCAGTAGCATGACCGATCGTTTCCTGATCTAAAGTCCAATTATGATTTTGATTTTGAATATCAGCCATAATGGTGAATGGCTGCCCTGGTGGATGCCAAACGAAATGGCTGAAACTTGTTATGGTTTTTTTCTCGCTAAGATACCTGTAATAACGGTGCCATCCATCACCAATAGTTGCGACAAGGTTCGCATCGGAGAACTGGGAGACTTCTCCAAAATGATCACCAAAATATGAGCGTATTTCTCCGCCCACATCTACCCGCAGTTCATCATTCTTCCAAGTCAATGTTGGTACAATACCAAAATAGTTATTATCGATCCACTTTCTTCGAAGCAGATCGGTATTCATATTTTGTTCCTGTACATCGGTAAATTGATTATTCACATCCAAGTTATATGCATAATAATCCCGGCCCGTTTTTAATACTTCGTAATACCCTTTACCAGCCACAAGATAACTCACATTCCTGAAAAATAGATTCTCTCGCAGACGAGAAGTCGTATTAACAGAATAAATCTGTTGAAGAAAGTCATCCGTGTAGGCTTGATATCCTGCGCGACGTTTGGTTCGATCATTAATATCGTCCATATGGACTCCATCCCATAGTAGTTGGGTATTTTCATATCCAATATGGACACGGTACTGATTTGTAAACTTTTTCCCGCGATGTTCCAAGCCAAAAAACATTCCTTTCTGTTTAGAAAGATGATTTTCTCTATAACCATCAGATTTAATCTGTGAAGCACGAACAGTCAAACTCAAATCTTCACTCAAATCTTTACCAGAACGATAACGCACCTGGTATTTGGTCGTATTCCAATCGCCAGAACCGAACGAAGCTTTTATTTCACGTTGGTCTTTTGCGATTTGTGTATTCACATTGATGGATCCGCCAAAAGCAGATGAGCCATATAAGCTATTACCTATACCACGTTGGATCTGCACATCTTTGGCATCGGCCAACAAATCTCCATGATCTACCCAATATACCTGATGGCTCTCATTATCATTCAATGGCACACCGTCAACCATAACGCCAATCTTGCTCTGATCAAATCCACGGATAGAAACATAGGAATAGCCAGTTCCGTTGCCGCTTTCACTATAGGCCCATACTCCCGGTTCGCTAGCAAGAATCATGGGCACATCTTCTACAGTGTATCGAGTTTCAATTTCTTGTGACGTCAAATTAGAAAAAGAAACCGGTGTTACACCTGCTATAGCACGGGTAGCGTTAACCGTCACCTCCTCTCCTTCTAGCACCGTTGGAACCATCAAGATTGTCATTTGCGGACGGATACTTGTGGTAATGGTTTTATATCCGATAAATGAAAAAGATATTTCAGATCCATCATTAACTGTGAGAAAAAATGAACCGGTTTCATCTGAAGTCGTGCCAAATTGTCCAACAACAATATTAACACCTGCTAAAGGGTGTTGGGATTCATAATCTGCAATGGTTCCTTTTACGTTAATTGATTGGGAAAAAAGTCCAGATAGACACAGGTTGATAATTAAATATGAAAAGCGTAAATGATTCATGTTTTGAGAATTCCTTCGCTGGCATTATCCAGATCAGGTTCATGGGTGTTTTCTCAGCCATTTTATTCTGGTTTTAAATAGCACCCCAAAAGACATGGGGAAATTAATATTTTACTCTGAAGTTGCAAACCAAAGGTTTTCTACCGTACTTGTATCATTCAGTCCACCTCCACTATTTTCGCGACCATATAAAACAAGGAAAATTCATGTCTAATAATCAATACCCTGAAATCACAATTAAAGCTGTTTTTCTCGGAATCATTCTCTCTATGGTTCTTGCTGGTGCAAATGCATATCTAGGTCTTTTCGCCGGCATGACTGTTTCTGCCTCCATTCCTGCGGCAGTTATTTCTATGGGTGTTCTTTCCTTATTTAAAAAATCTAATATATTGGAAAATAATATTGTTCAAACGGCTGCATCTGCAGGTGAATCCCTTGCCGCAGGCGTTATTTTTACTATTCCGGCATTAGTTCTATTAGGCTATTGGAATACGTTCGACTATGTTGAAGTAGCGAAGATTGCAGCGATTGGTGGTGTAATAGGAGTGCTATTTACCGTACCCCTTCGTCGTGCACTTATCGTGACAGCAAAGTTAAAATATCCTGAAGGTGTTGCAACAGCAGAAGTATTGCGCGCCGGTGATAAAGCCAGAAAAGGCGCCGCTGATGACGGTTCTGGCGGATTAAAAACAATTGGAATCGCAAGTTTGGTCGGTGGTATAATGAAAGTATGTCAACAAGGATTTGCCATGTGGCATGCCGAAATGGCCGGTGCAGTCACTTTTGGTAAGTCAATTTTTGGCCTAGGCACAGATGTGTCTCCAGCCTTGATTTCAGTTGGGTATATTGTTGGGCGAAACATTGGTATTTTGGTGGTTGGTGGCGGATTGATTTCATGGGCCGTAGCAATACCAATCTACTCTGCTATGGTTGGTTTTGAGGGAGATGCTCTTGATTCAGCTTGGAATATCTGGAATTCTAAAATCCGTTACCTCGGAGTGGGTGCTATGGTTGTGGGAGGCGTATGGTCCCTAATAAAACTATTCAAACCTCTCGTAGAGGGTGTAAAAGCCAGTCTCGATTCAGTAAAAAATCAAACGGCTGATGGAGATGTTCCGTTAGAAGAAAGAGATATGCCAATCAATTACGTTGGGATTGCATTGCTAGCATTACTGGTACCTGTTTTTCTCCTTTATTTAGATATTATTCAATCGGTCGGAATTGCTGCTTTACTTGCCATAATGATGATGGTATTCGGATTTTTATTTTCAGCAGTAGCAGCCTATATGGCGGGTGTAGTAGGGTCTTCTAATAACCCAATTTCCGGTGTAACCATTGCGACGATTTTATTTACCTCATTATTGCTACTAGCCATTTTGGGAACCGGCTCAGGCGTCGGTGCAGCCAGTGCCATCATGGTTGGTGCTGTAGTCTGCTGCGCAGCGGCCATAGGTGGAGATAATCTCCAAGACTTAAAAGCGGGTCATATCCTTGGTGCCACGCCCTGGAAACAACAAGTCATGCAAATCGTTGGAACTTTGTCTGCTGCCGTTGTGCTTGGTCTAGTTTTGGATATCCTTCATACGGCATACGTCATCGGTTCCCCTACCCTTTCCGCTCCACAGGCTACATTAATGAAGTCTGTTGCCGATGGTGTATTTACAGGCAACCTTCCATGGAATTTCGTGTATATTGGAGGCGTCATTGCGGTTATGTTAATCCTGACCGATCTCAGACAGGAAAGAATGGGGTCTGATTTTCGCGTTCCTGTTCTAGCTGTGGCTGTGGGTATTTATTTACCAATTACCCTGACAGTACCCATTTTCATTGGTGGTATGATTAACCATCTTGGTAAAAAAGCTGGAGGATCGGAAGCATCTGAAAAACGGGGACTATTGATGTCATCCGGATTAATTACTGGAGAAGCTTTGATGGGTATACTTGTAGCAGTGCCCATATTCCTTACAGGGCAGAAATACTGGTGGCCACATTTCAGCGGTTTTGGATTACTTGGCCCCGCCCTTTTTATTGCAGTTATTTACTGGTTGTATACTTCCGTATCAAAAAAATAATTTCATGAAAATTTCAGACAGTTTGTTAAAAAAACTTCCCAAGGTGGAACTCCATTGCCACTTGGACGGTTGTCTTCGACTTGAAACGATTCTTGATTTGGCACAAAAGCAGAAAGTTTCACTGCCCAGTTCCAATCCTGGTGATCTTAAAAAAATACTTTCCATTGGGAAAAAACGAGGTACGTTAGAAGAATATATTGCACGTTTTGACATTACACTCAGTGTAATGCAAACCCCAGATGCATTGAAAAGAACCGCCTATGAACTCATAGCAGATGCTGCATCGGAAAACATCCGCTACATCGAAGTACGGTATTCTCCCATTTTGCATACTACTAAAGGTATGACCTTGGAAGATGCAGTAATTTCAGTTTTGGATGGGCTTAAGAAAGGTGAAGAGGATTTTGGCGTTATATCAGGGATTATCGTTTGTGGAATTAGGCATATTTCACCAGAGTCATCCCTAAAACTGGCCGATCTCTGCGTACGCTATAAAAATAAGGGTGTTGTTGGTTTTGATCTGGCTGGCGCAGAAGAAAATTATCCTGCCAAAGATCACAGAGAGGCTTTTTATATGATACTGAATCATAACATCAATGCAACTATTCATGCTGGCGAAGCCTTTGGCCCTTCATCAATCCATCAGGCTATCCATTATTGCGGTGCCCATCGGATTGGTCATGGTACTCGGCTGAGAGAAGATATAGATTTAATGAATTATGTGAATAATCATCGCATTGCACTAGAAATCTGTCTCACATCTAACTGGCACACACATTCAGTCCCTTCTCTTCAACATCACCCGATGAAGTATTATTATGACCAAGGGATCAGAGTAACACTCAATACAGATAACCGGCTTATTTCTGATACTACACTAACCAAAGAATTTGCCCTTGCCCGCGATTTATTTGGATTTACACTTCATGATTTTAGAGAAATTACAATTGTTGCTATGAAATCAGCTTTCTTACCGCACATTGCTCGGAGAGCAATGATTAAAAATATTGCTGATGAGTTTGAAACCGAATTCAAAATTTTACCAGAATATATTGAACAAAAAAAGTAGAATAAAATTAATATACACTAAACAAGTTTATATAACGACAACATCATCTGACATTCAAAATTTCATTTTTTTCTTAACCTTTTCAACTATTTTTTGGGTCCACTTCTTAATCGGTGGATAAACACTTCCCAATAGCATCAATCCTGGAATTCCAAATACCCATCCCTGAAAAATGGGAATCAGACCGCCGATCAGACCGATGGTCAGCAGGATAATCCCAACAACTATTTTTACTGTATTTATAACCGGTTTCATTTTCGAATTACTGCCACTTTTTCAAATGAAGATGCACCATTTTTATCATATATGGCAACGAGATAAACACCCGTTCCAACCAATTTACCAGATTGGTCTCGCCCATCCCAATAGGCTTGATAACCCTGAACTTCAGAATTAAGAATGGATCGCAAAACTTCACCACTCAAAGTCATGATTTTGATGGAACTATTATCTTTTAATCCATCCACTGTCATCGGTTTTGAACTTGGAATGCGAAATGGACTCGGAAAGATATTTACTGAATTGTATGTTTTTTTCTTTTCCGCAAAAGGAATCTTAATTACACTGACACCCTTATTTGTAGCAATATAAGCCAGCCCCTCATCCCTATCAAAAGCAACATCTTTAACATCATCTGAAAGAATAGAACTATTGCTCTCATTCAGCCCATTAACATCAGGCCAATATTCTCCATTTTCAGACACAATATGAACACCATTTTGAGATGTGATCCAAATATTTCCCCTAGGATCAAACCGTATCCGCGATGACTCATCAAAGGCCATGTTTGAGAAATAGGGATATATTTCACTATTCGCCGTTTTCGGCCCCGTTTGGTTGACTGGATTGGTTTCTGAAACCTGGAGATCTTTATAAATAAGTCCAGCCGATGTTAAAATCCACAACCGGTTATTTAAAGATACATTTAGGCATAACACAGAACTATTGAATGCACCCGTGTTGATTTCTTCGGAAACCCAAATTTCATCAGTTGGACTGTAAACATCCCCAGTATATTTATACATGACCAGCTGACTTTTGGCTCCAACCCAGACACGGTTAAAATTATCCTTTGTTATTGCTGTCATAGACTCAGAAAGTAAATTTCCACTTTCTTCAAGTGAAAAGTTTCTCGAATGATCCTCGAAGTGAACACTGAGTGGTTTACTTTCCTGGTTTGTTGATAAAACCCAAAGATTACCATTTTTATCAAAAGTCATAGCATTAACGGTAAAAAGTGGATACTGTCCACTTTTATCTTGCAACAGCCTTGGACTTATAAAAACGTCACGTATTTCGATGCTGGCTTTAATATCCAGTAAGAGAATCCCACCTGAACTTGACTTCTGCATTCCAAGGTAAATTGACCCATCACTGTTTTCAACTATTTCACTGACTCGTGACCCCATATTTAGATTGAGGTAATCCAAGTCTATTTGAGTTGACAAACCCAAGGTATAATTTACTGTTGATGCATTTATCCAATTTTGTTCTTTAANAATTGAAATTCCTTTTTGGCTAGCCAAAATCATACTTTTATCTTGACCCAAATATATTATATCCGGACTATTCACGGTAGGTTCGCCCCAAGCAATATGGTTAAATGTGGTACCATCAAATAATGCGAAGCCTAAACTGGTTCCTAACAAAATATTTGAACTATAATGAAATATAGAAGAAAAATGGTAACCAGCATCGGAAAATTGTTTTTCAAATTTATCGTTACCAATATGATATATAACTGAATCTGAAACCGCTGTATAATCCTGGGGGCCTGCTACAGCAATGGTATGAATTGTATTGAACTCAATCTCATTAGTAACGAGGGAAACCGGATTNCCACCTAGTTTAACCGAATAAATTGCATCTGGCGTAACAATCGCCAATTCATCATTTCTCTGATCCAATGCAATAATAGAAGTTTGTATTTCAGGAAATGGATTAGTCCAATATAATGGATGGGTTTCATGTGGATTNCCGGCAAGCAAACCTCGATCTGTAGAAAGAATAAGTTGATCTCCAAATTTTACAATATCATCAATTTCCNCAATATCATTTCTGCCATAGAAATCTCTATAATATATCCGATCATTAGTATNAATAAATTCCATGATCCCCCAGNTTCCANCNTGCTCGATCGCGNCATAAACCACATCATNATAGGATACAAACTCTGCTACTTTTTCAATATCCAATTCAAACCAATCGACAAGTTTTTTCTGATTAATATCCCAAATCTGAACACCAGCATCACTTCCTACCCAGATATAGCCTTTCGGACCTTTAAGTAAGGTATTTAAATCTGTATCGCTGAGGCCATCATCTTTGGTAAATACTTGATATTCCCCAGAATTAATATTATAAAATGCTAATCCACCCCTTGTAGCCAAAATGATATCANCTCCCGATCCAATAAGTGTTTGTACATCCAGNGATGAAGTNATGGATTGCATTTCGCCTACACGNNCTTGAGAAAAAAGTAGTGTAAATAACAGTGATATCGANAAAATTACCCGCATTAAATNTTAAATGGGGCGGGAATNAAGCAAAGGATAAATATAACCAAGCAGGCATAAGCCACCATCTGGTTATCTTTAGATAGGGGTACGTGAATATCTTGAATTGGTGGATGCTTCGTCGAGCGCATAAGAAATAAAATCAACAAGCCCCATACAAGCCAGTTGAGGGAAAAAAAACTAAGTGGTATCAAAGATACAAAAGCTGCTTTAGCGAGCCATCCCTGTTTTTCGCCCAACATGGCATAAGCTATGTGTCCGCCATCTAACTGTCCAATTGGTAACAGGTTCAGCATGGTGACTAATAGACCAATCCAGCCAGCAAAGGCAATTGGATGAAGCATGATATCTTGCGATGCAAGCAGCGCGGGATGTGTAAGCCATGTAAGCAATTTCATCAAGATTGAATCTCCCAGNATTATTGCACCCTGGATATCCACTTTCTCAACAACGTCAGATAAAAGCAAGCCAATGATTAAAGCTGGAACAGCAATAATGAAACCNGCAATTGGGCCAGCAGCACCGATNTGTAGCAGGGCATCTTTGCGATATATTGGTGATTTAATTTTGATAAATGCGCCGAANGTACCAATCAAAAATAAAAATGGGGGTGCCGGGATGAAATAAGGCAAAGTTGCATCCACTTTATGTTTTTGGGCATAGTAATAATGCCCGAATTCATGGGTACCCAAAATCAGCATTAATGTAATAGAAAATGGAATTCCTTTAAATATTTCTAGTGGATTTTCCCAAAACCTTGCTCCTTCCATCATGGCTCCGGCTAAAAGAGTTGTAAATATTGTTAAAAGGAATAGCACCCAATGAATTCGAGGAATCTTTGGAATGCGAAGGATGACCCTTTCTTCTGATTCACTTATTCTTATATATACCTGTTCATTCTTTTTTTTGATAGAAAATTGACATGGCTCTTTTTTCAAAATAATATCCAAATCTTTTGTGGATATACCATCTACCAATTTGCCAACTGCTAGCCATTCATTTTCATTAGATCCAACTTGTACAGGCCGAAAGATATTATCCAGTTTTTTGAGAATCTCTTTGAATTGGGTTTCCGTCATATTAACTAATAAAAAATGGATTATAAATTACAAATACTAAAGGCCGGTAAAGTTTCTAATTATAACTTATTGGATTTTCAATNCCTTTTCTGTTTTTCCCTTAATAATTCATGCATNCCACGNCTTTGGATATCCAAGGTCAGTTGATTAATCCAATATTTCGTTTGCTCAACATATTGATCAATAACTGCTTGGGATACTTGTTCCGCTTGCATATGGACAATAATCATGGCAGACACAACAGGAACATAATCCATCAGAGGGTCTTGGTAAAATNGATCGAGTTGCTTCACAGTTTCGCGCNGCGTTAGATAATCAATACGATCACCATAAAGGCTGTCAGAAAAAGTCTGTTTCTCAGCCCATGATTTGAGATAATAGTAAAGACGACCATCCAATACTCCGGTTAAATATGCAGACTTAACTCGAAAGATCATTGCAGGATTCCCATCGACTCGGACAGAAACATGCTTCCAATCAGTCCCGTCCCAAAGCAATTTGTTCTCTTTTTCTAAAATTTGCCCAATTAGACAAAAAGAGAANAAAATTGATATANGNATAATTTTCATCGATTNTNAATCGTTTTTATATTAACTGATTNCTTTGAATTTAGATGNAAATTAGTCAAAATAAATTTTTTAGATCNTAATTCAACTCTAAATCAATCATTTTTTCTATTTTTTTCAATTAAAAGATAAATGAAATATGCAAATCCAAAATGAGCCAGTGCAACAAATTCTCCAGATAAAATATACCATGGCCAGGGTCCCATNAAATCCAACAGCGANGCCATAGGNGGTTTTTCCATAATCCAAAAATAATTAGCATCTAAAATCATATTTGCAATAAAGGATATAAGTAAAAATCCATTTAGAGCAATAAAGGCCTTTTTCATACTGGTCAGTGTGGGCCTCATATCATACACAACTATTGCATAGATTAATGAAACTATTAGCAAATGATGACCAACAAAATATCGGATATAATAAAAATGGGGAAAATCNTCAACAATATCCGGTGTTATCATCCCTTGAAGCATTCCGGACAAACCCCAAAAGTAAAGAATCTCAAAAACTTTAAAATTACGTTTNATCATCACTAGCGGTAATAGCAGGTTAGCAAATCGGCACAGCTGGAATGGCAAATGGAGTGTCATATCAAAGGATCCGGCTAAAATCTCTAGCAAAACCCATAAGGGATAATTGACCCCGATCAAAATGCCTAGGAAAACTCCCACATTTTTCTGGTGCTTTTGATGTAAATGGCTTTTTGCAAACCAAGGTAGCCAAAATACCAGAAATAAAAATAAAAAAATGGCCGCCCAATGGGACGGCCCAAATAATTCAAAAGGTGTATACGTATTTAAATAATCAGCGATTGCCGAACGCATGGCGGTGCTTTATTCATCTTTCGGACGACTTTTCTTCCGGCTACCTCCAATTTTTTGAAGGTGCACCATACCACCCATCAAGATAATAATAGCCAACATCCATATTTGATTGAATGGATTCCCAACTGACCTTTCCATCCAACCATAGATGAAAAATCCAATTGATGCTATTACGAAAAAAATTCCAAGGTATAATCGGGTTCTATCATTTAGAAATCCATTCATTTTTTATCACTTGATTTTTTATTTGATTTATTTGCTGTAGGTTTTTTCGTTACTTTCTTTTTTATTGATACCTTTTTTACAGCTACTTTTTTGGCTGGTGTTTTCTTTGCTACAGGTTTCTTAGTGGTAGCCACTTTTGATGAAGTTTTTTTCTCTACTTTATTACCCNCTGAAATTGCAGCTTGTCTTAGTGCTTTTATACGAGTCTTGTTTTTACGATGCTTTTTTGCAACAAGTCTTTGTTTTTTGTTCATTCTAATTCCTTTTATTCAATTTTAGCGGGAACGCGTGAGAATCGAACTCACCTCCCCGCTATATACGGGGACAACGGTTTTGAAGACCGAGAGAGGCACCAGCCACCTAATCATTCCCATTTTATTACAAACTTTAATCGAAATCGACTATTCCGGGTTATTTATGACCCGGAAATCTAGTCCAAAATTCTTTTTGATTTTCTGTCCAATTACTTCAGCCGATTTTTTGGTTTCATATCGAACAATTCGTACAGCATGTAGTCGCTTCCCATTTGAATCTACCGTATGGACCTCCGTTGCAAAGTTATGACCTTGAAGTTGTTTTTTAAGTCGGTCTGCATTTTCGTATTTACCAAAAGCACCAACTTGAACCACCCAAGGTTTAGGATTTTTTTTAGGTAATATAACTTTCCGTTTTGCTTTGGCGGACTTGATTCGACTACTGATTTCATTTGGATCCAGTTTAACTAATCTCGCTTCTCTTGGATTATTACCTAATCCTTCAATATTATAATTTGTATAATTTAAACTTGGATATAATTGTTTTATCGTTCTTAAAGCTACCTTCGCTGAATCTTTTTCACCAGTTGCAAAATATGAATTTACCATAAGGTCCATGGCCCGTTGATGATTATCGCCTTGNGGGTATTTGAACAATACAATTTTAAATTGTACACTAGCTTGCGAATAAAGACCCCTGGAAAATAAATATTCCCCAATTTTTATCGCTGCAACGGAGGCATATTCTGATTTAGGGAATTTCTCAATGATATTCCGGAATTGAATCAAAGAATCATCACCATTTTCATTCACCATTGCCTGTAGCAAATAAACACCTGCTTCATTTGGGTATCGATNAAGTAGTTCNGACAGATTTTCTTTCACTTCTTCTATCCTACCCTTTTCCAAGAGTGTTAAATAAAGATCAATATTTTGGGAATGGAGATTCCACCCCCAGATAATTGTTAAGATAAATAAGCAACATTTTATCATTTTTCATTAGGAATGGTTAGTAATTGAATAACCTCGTCAATCTGGTTGGATAATTCATGAGGCTTGGATACATGAAGNGACAATTTCAATTTCATTAACCTAGCGTGGATTGATCCCCCATTTTTGGATAACGCATCTTCAACTAAATTTAATGCATTATTATGTTCACCCTTTTCTTCCAGTACATTGGCCAATTTGGTCAGTGCATTGAGGTTCGATGAATCCTTTTCAAGAATTCTTTCATAAAACTTTTCTACTTCACTAAATCTCCCTAGGTCAAACAAGGCTGATTCAATTTTAGAATAAACTAGCCGACCTTCCTCTGGATTAAGTAAGGCAAATTTTTCCCAGTTTTCAATAGCCTTCACTAAATCTCTATTCTCAGCGAATAAATCACCCAATCTTAAATATGGCAGTCCAAATTCTGGGGACGTTTTCACCGCTTTTTGAAATTGGGATTCTGCTTCTTTAAGCTGGCCTTTTTCTAACTTGTCCATACCCTGGTAAACCAAAAATCGTGCAATTTGATTGGGATCTCGAGACTGTTTCAATTTCTGGATTGCTTTTGTTGTCTGCATGGCTTTATCCCACTCACGTCGTTGCTCAAAAATTTTTAATAAAAATTCATTGGCCCATAAATTTTTNCGATCCAGCTTAAGAACTATTTCAGCTTCCCCCATTGCTTTAGTTATATTACCAAGCTGCTCAAANTCTAGCGCCAGAGACTTATGAATATCACGCTTGACTTCATTTGATAAATTAGGTCGAACAGTTAGAGACTGATGGATTTTTATTGCCGCTTGGGCATTATCTTCTTCTCTGAGAATATCGCCCATTTGCAGGTAAGCATTAATATGATTTGTATCTTGTTTTACTACGTTTCTCAAGTGGCTAAGNGCTGTACGAGTATCTCCTCGGACCATAGCATTAAGGGCGTGAGTATAAATGGATTCGGTACGCAGCTGCTTTTTAGGTCGGAAATAATAGATAAATACACCCGCTAAAATAACCGCGGATGGTATCAGGAAAATCCAGATCAATGTTAATTTTCTCCATCTTCCGTGTCATAAATACCTTCGTCAATAGCCACATTACGAAGATCATTGAGTTCATCTGAAAGTTTTCGATTTTTTGTTTTCAAAGATCGGATTTCTGACTTGTTCGATATAATATTGGTCAACGCAACACCAAAACCAATTAAAATACCAACTGAAATGGCCCCCAGCATAACATTAGCAACCTTAACATTCTTAGGTTCAACAAAGATCAAATCCACAGTAACAATATTGGTATTTTGCGTTAAAAATGCCAATATTAATATTAGAATCACTAATCCTGCGAAAATTTTTACCAGCTTCATCAGGCTGCCTCCATTTCTTGTAATTGAACAATTTTACCNTGTAGTGAGATACCTTTGGCTTCAGTGATCTTGACTGGGGTAAAATCTCTAATATGGTAATTTTCTTTATTGAAAATTACCCATTTATTTGAATCAGTTCTGCCCGCCCATTGATTCGCCGATCGTTTACTTTCTTTCTCAACTAAAACCATTTCAACACGTCCGACCATTGATTTATTGCGCTGCAAGGTATGTTCTTTTTGCGCCTTGATCACACGTTCCAGTCGGTCCTGTTTTTCGGGTTCTACAACATGATCCTCAAATTCAGCTGCTTTAGTCCCAGGACGAGACGAATATTTGAAGGTATACGCCGAATCAAATTTAATCGTATNCATCACTTCCAATGTTTCTTGGAATTCGAACTCATTTTCTCCTGGAAAACCGACAATAATATCAGTTGATATACCTACACGAGGAAGCCTATCGCGAATCTGATCTACGAGAGCAATAAATTGTTCTTTCGTGTATGTACGATTCATGCGTTTTAATACCTTGTCATTCCCCGCTTGAAGTGGCAAATGAACAGAATTACAGATATTATCATGTTTGCTCATTACATCCAATACATCCTTGGTCATGTCTTGAGGATGGGGCGAGGTATAGCGAATGCGTTTTACACCTGGCACGTTGGCAATTGCATCCAATAATTCATGAAAACCGCGCCCTTCGTGAATGTAGGAATTGACATTTTGTCCTAACAAAGTAATTTCAATGAAGCCATCAGAAACGGCTTGGGTTATTTCATCAATAAGACCTTCTAAACTGCGAGATCGTTCACGTCCACGAGTAAATGGTACAATGCAGAAAGTGCAAAATTTATCACATCCTCGCATAATTGGAATCCATGCATTGATGCCAAGATGACGGCTTGGAAACATATCCTCATATACTTCGAATCGTGACAATTTTGTATCTACTAAATGGGTAGAATTCCCATTTCTTTTTTCGATCATCTCTGGTAGTCGGCGATAGGAATCAGGACCCAATACAATATCAACGTAGGGTTTTGACTCCAAAATATCTTCTTTCAAGTTCTGTGCCATACATCCGAGAAGACCAATAATCATTTTTGGATTTTTCTTTTTGATTTGATGATAATACCCTAAACGAGAATGAATCTTTTCTTCTGCATGTTCGCGTATGGCACAGGTATTCACGAAAATAGCATCCGCATTATAAATATCTTTAGCTTCAGAATATCCGGCCTTAGTAAGCAAGCCTGAGACTAGTTCAGAATCGGCAACATTCATTTGACAACCGTAAGTTTCTATATAGTATGATTTACTCATGAGATTATCTTGAAAATTAATGAGAGAGGTGTAGAGGAAAAAAGGCTTACTTCAAGTAGCCGGAGAAAAAATAATCCAGTGGATTTCGAGGTGCCCCATACTGGTGCACTTCATAATGAAGGTGGGGACCGTCTGACCTTCCAGTATTACCGGAGATTGCAATTAACTCTCCTCGTTTCAAATCCTGTCCGCGTTTTACATTAAATTTTGATAAATGAGCATATATGGTACGATAACCATTTCCATGATCNATTTTGATCACTTTCCCAAAACCGCCTTGATCACCAGCAAACTTTACTTTACCATCAGCAGGGGCATAAATCTTTGTCCCTGTATTTACTGCAAAATCTAATCCATAATGGTAGCGTACTTTTCCATTAAATGGATCTTCGCGATAACCAAATCCCGATCCGAGGAAACCTTCCTGAACCGGCCGAATTGAAGGAATAACTTTTAAATTATCTGAATGATTGCGGACTTTATCAAACATGGTATTATAACTCTGTAATTCCAGTTTCACTCTTCGTGATATTGCATCNACATTTAATCCAAGTTCAGAAATCTTATCGGTGAAATCAGGCACTATATTATCCATATTTGTTTTTCTAATGACTGTACCCCCCACACCCATTTTACGAACGTCTCGATCAATCTGGGGTAAACCGGTATAGGTTCTAATTGCACGATCCTTTTTTTCAATTGTGCTGACTTGCCCTGACACATCTTCGAGTTCTGTCTGTAGATCGACTAATGTTTCGGTCAATCGTTGATAATTATCTCGTAGATCTTTCAATTTTGCTTTGTATAAAAGACCTGTTAGGGCGTCAGCACTGAGAAAAAGTGTAATTGAAATAAATACAATAGTAATTCCTGATATTGCCAAAAGCCTCTTATGGGAAAAATGAAACTGTTTTAGATCCGAATCACGTTCGGATACAATGATATAATTATGGTATTTATTGGGTCTTTTTTTACGACGAAACATAGTTTACTCGCCTTGAGTATTAATCCAATATACAAATTTGTTCATTGATCATTTCAGAAATATTTTAAGTAATTGGGACCGTGTGCTGTGTCTTAATCGCTGTAATGCACGTTTTTTAATTTGGCGTATTCTTTCCCCCGTTAACCCCATAATTNTTCCGATTTCTTCTAAATTTTTTGGGTCATCTCCATCCAAACCATAATACAGCTAAGGCAATG
The DNA here is from genome assembly GCA_002716525.1 of Fidelibacterota bacterium. Lineage (GTDB taxonomy): Bacteria > Fidelibacterota > Marinisomatia > Marinisomatales > TCS55 > TCS55. The sequence continues at coordinate 46,034 of PBBH01000007.1, forward strand.
ATATTATTCGGATTCAGGTGAATCCTTGACTTCCCCCTCTTCAGATAATTCATCTGTAACCTGTGCTTCTTCCATATCTGCAGAAACTTCACTATCTTGGATATTATATTCATCTTTNATTTTTTCAATTTCTCTTTCTTTTTCACCAATGACAGATGCAATTTTTTCGATTTCTTCCACATGAGAATAAAATTCCGTGTTACCCGTAAAATTAACCATATTGTTATCTTTGGCTTGACCATAGGCTAACTTTCCTAGAGCTTCTTGTTGTTTCCGGCGATCACGTTGAAGTTGATGAATTTCCAGTTTGATTTTACTTATCTTGGTTAATTCTTCCGTCTTGGCAACTGCCACCTTACTGACTTCTTCTGCTTTTTCAACAGCAGCACTGCTCCATTCTTTCATGTTTTGTTTTAAGTCATCCCAAAGTTTTGACATAGTATTCTCGCTTTTGTGTTATAATGATATAGGAATTTGAATGATTAATCTTTTTTCAACAACATATTTGCAATATAAAATATGCCTGAACCGATGAAAAGCGCATTTAGTTCCAGCATGACATTGTTATTTCGAATACCCCATACAAGCCCTGATAGTAAAATGANCATNGCAACAATCTGAATACTTCTAAGTAGGACGTATTTCATATCGATGTCTCATATTTATCCAACGTAGCATATTTTTAAAGTTCCANTCATACGCACCAGACAATATGGATAATGGATTGGAAGATTCATAAAGTTTTTTTGCCAATACTGCCATTTGATAATCATTTAATCGTTCATATAAGATCCGATTTATGAAGGATAATCTTCTTTTTTGATTCAATTGAATTAAAATCTTTCGGGCTTCTTTTTTTTNGCCAATAACGGATAAAGCAGCAGCTCTGCCTGACATAATGGACATTCTAATTCCAAATCCAAATAAATAATCCTGAAAACCGCCTGCTTCGCCTATTTGNAATGGCGGTTTCCAAGCTAAGAACGGAAGGGAAAAACTGCCCCGGCTGGCAAATTGCTTCCCATTTCTAATTTGAATTCCTTTCGCATTGAAATATTTTTGGGTTTCTTTAAGGTAATCTATTTTAAAANTTTTTGGTTTTTTAAAAGCGGCGGCCAAGGTACCCTCTCCGCCAATAATAATTANATATGCATAACCCTTCGGTGCGTATTTATGCCCTAAAAGTAAATGAATCTGATCTTTTAATCTTGTCGAAAAATTAATGCCTTGAATATAGGCTGCTGCTTTTTTTGTGCCGGTTGCATTAATGTGACAGATTTTTGGCGCTTTTTTCCCCAATTTGAATTGGATATCTTGATCCACACACTGCCGATATAATTGATTATCCAAATCATCCTTTTTGCTGCCTCGCTTTACCATATAAAAAAATGGATTCTTGCTTTGTATTAATAATGGCTGGTAATTCTGGGTATGAACCAAAAAACGATTGATTGGATGTGTAGTAATTGTATTAAAATTAAAACCAGAATCATCCATGAAGGATGGGGCATGCTGAGAAAAAATCCAATTTTCTAACCCCTCATAATCCCCGTGTCGAGATCCACCTATTTGTAAATCTTTTTCAAAGACAATTGGATCAAATCCATATTTTTTCAGTTGGATGGCTGCCGTTAAACCTGCAATACCACCTCCAGCTATTTGAATCGACTTCGACGTCACAACAGAAGCCATAAATCAACAATGTAGCTGCTGAACAGAAAGAATTTCAGGTAATTCTTCCAATTTCAATAAAATATCTTCTGGTACTGAATTATCCACTCGCAGTACGGCAAATGCTTCACCATTATTCATTTCACGACTCAGTAAATAAGCGCCGATATTGATCTTGGCTTCACCAAGCATTGTACCAACTTTTCCAATTACTCCGGGTACATCCTTATTCCGAGCAAAAAGCATCGTACCATAAGGAGTCACATCAATCTCATATCCAAGAATATTAACCAAGCGAATACGTTTACCCTCAAAAATGCTGCCATGTATCTCGTTGGCGACCAATGCACCTTGAACTTTTGTTCGAATTAAATTCGTATAGGTTCCGCAATCTGAAGAATAGCTGTACTCAATCTGGATACCTAATTCCACTGCAAGTGTTTCCGCGTTAATATAATTAACACGATCTGGAACACGGTCATTGAGCAATCCTTTTAAAAATGCCAATGCTGCCGGTTTTGTTTCACGCATGGAACCAGCGCATTCCACATTAACTTTTTTAATTATACCGGGATTTAACTGACCCTGAAGATTGCCCATTAATTCAGCCAGGTCCAAGTGAATTTGAATTTCATTCAATATTGCCAAATCTGAGATTGGCATATTCAGGGCATTTGCAAGTTTCTGGTAAACCAGGTAATCCCGCACCTGTTCACATACCGCTATACTAACCCCTTCTTTNGCTTCCTCTGTNGANGCGCCCAAATGGGGAGTTAATACAATATTTGGTGCTTTTAATAATGGATTGGACTCATCAATTGGTTCTGATGAAAAAACATCTATGGCTGCACCAGCAATTTTTTCATCGGTTAAAATACGGTATAAATCTTCTTCATTAATGATACCNCCNCNGGCCACATTAACTATTCGTGCNGTAGGTTTCATTGAAGACATTCGNNCATAATCAAACAAGTCCCTTGTGGAATCNTTTATGGGGACATGCAGNGAAATATAATCAGATTGAGATGTCAACTCATCNAGCGTTACTATTTTCACNTCTTCAGGGTTAAACATGTCCTGACTCATAAATGGATCGTAACCTAAAATATTCATGCTAAAAGACCTGCAGCGGTTGAGCACTTCCCTACCAATCTTACCCAGCCCGACTATACCAAGTGTTTTATTTCGAAGTTCAGTACCAACCAATGCATGTCGGTTCCACTCGCCGTTTTTTAATCCACTGTTCCCCACGGGTATATTGCGGGATAAGGAAAGCATCATGGCAATTGTATGTTCAGCAGCGGAAATGGTATTCACATCTGGCGTGTTCATCACAACTACACCNTGACGAGTGGCAGTAGGAATATCTATATTATCCACACCTACGCCGGCACGCCCAATTACCTGTAGATTTTTAGCCGTTTCAATCATTGCTGCGGTAATTGTAGTACCACTGCGTATGATCCAACCGTGTGCATCTTTGCAGGCTTCGGNCTTTTCTTCTGGACTGCCATTTGGTAATTCAACAATATCAAAATTTGCATTTTTCAGCACAGCTAAGCCATTTTCTGTAATTGGATCAGAAACGAGGATTTTCATGGAAAACTAGATTTCCTGCAAGCGGATAAGATTCAATGCAGAACCTGCTTTGAACCATTTGATCTGTGTATCATTATAGGTATGGTTGCAATAAATAGTATCTGATGATCCATCCACGTGAAAAACGTCTAAAGTCAGTGGTTTACCCATGCTAAATTGATCGAGATTAATAAAATCTAAGGTATCGTCTTCAAGGATCTTATCATAATCAGTTTTGTCTGCAAAGGTTAATGCCAGCATGCCTTGTTTTTTTAAATTTGTTTCATGAATTCTAGCAAATGAACGTACTAACACAGCCCGTACACCCAAGAATCTTGGTTCCATAGCCGCATGTTCCCGAGAAGATCCCTCACCATAGTTCTCATCACCTACAATGATGGTGGGTATCCCATTGCTTTTATAATCCCGCTGAATAACAGGAACTGGACCATATTCTCCATTTAATTGGTTTTTCACTAAATTGGTTTTTTCATTAAAATAATTCATCGCTCCAGTAAGTAGATTATTGGAGATATTATCCAAATGTCCGCGATAGCGTAGCCATGGACCCGCCATGGAAATGTGGTCTGTCGTACATTTACCTTTGGCCTTAATTAGGACTTTCATCCCCGTAATATTCTTGTCATCCCAGGGTTCAAATGGTATCAGTAATGCCAAGCGCTCTGAATTCGGGTTTACCACTACATCTACTTTCGCTCCGTCTTTAATCGGCTCCTGATAGCCTAAATCAATAACATCAAACCCATCACTTGGTAGATCATCTCCGCTGGGCGCATCAAACATTATCTCCTTACCATTTTCATTAGTTAATATATCTGTTACTGGATTAAAAGTTAGATCACCAGCAATTGCCAGCGCCGTGACTAATTCTGGCGATCCAACAAATGCATGTGTATTTGGATTACCATCCGCTCGTTTCGCAAAGTTTCGATTGAACGAATGTACAATTGTATTTTTTTCTTCCTTTTCCGCACCTGATCTGGACCACTGACCGATGCAGGGCCCACATGCATTGGCAAAGACACTGGCACCTAACGCTTCAAATGTATCAATGAACCCATCGCGCTCAATCGTATAACGGACCTGCTCGGAACCAGGTGTAATGGTAAAATCCGCTTTGGTCTTTAACCCTTTTTCCACCGCTTGCCGGGCAATGGAAACTGACCGGGAAATATCCTCGTAAGACGAATTGGTACATGATCCTATCAATCCAACTTTTATTTCTGTTGGCCAGCCATTTTCTTGTGCAGCTACTGCCATGGCTGATATAGGAGTTGCTCTATCCGGTGTAAAAGGGCCATTTAAATGGGGTTCTAATTCCGATAAATTTATATCGATTACCTGATCATAGAATTGTTCAGGATTATTATTTACCTCATCATCAGCCCGCAAATGCTCCGCGATTCCATTGGCCAGGTCAGCCACTCCTTCCCGATTTGTGGCCTTTAAATATTTTTCCATATGTGCGTCATAGCCAAATAAAGAAGTAGTGGCGCCGATTTCAGCACCCATATTGCAAATCGTTCCTTTCCCAGTACAGGATAGTTTGTTGGCCCCGTCACCNAAATATTCAATAATCGCATCCGTTCCTCCCTTTACTGTGAGAATCCCTGCCACCTTTAAGATCACATCTTTGGATGAAGTCCAACCGCTCATTTCTCCACTCAAATTCACACCGATCAGTTTGGGTAATTTTAACTCCCACGGCATCCCAGCCATAACATCTACAGCATCGGCACCACCGACACCGATGGCCACCATACCTAATCCACCCGCATTAACTGTGTGACTGTCAGTACCAATCATCATACCACCAGGAAAAGCATAATTCTCAAGTATTACCTGATGGATGATACCAGCCCCTGGTTTCCAGAATCCCAGCCCATATTTATTCGATACGGATTCCAAAAAATCATAGACTTCACTGTTTACATCAAGAGCCTGCGCTAAATCGGTTCGNGCATTTTGTTTGGCTTGAATCAGATGGTCACAATGTACAGTGGATGGTACCGCAACTTTATTTCTTCCTGACATCATGAATTGAAGTAATGCCATTTGGGCTGTGGCATCCTGCAAGGCCACACGATCTGGCGAAAAGTCAACATAAGTATCCCCACGGGTATATACCGTTGATACTTTCTTCTCAGACAAATGAGAATAAAGGATCTTCTCCGCTAGCGTTAAAGGGCGTCCAACCATGTCCCTAGCCGCATTTACCTTATCAGGAATGCGATCATAAACGACTTTAATCATTTTTTGGTCAAACAAAGGAAAACCTTTCAAATTGATCGGTTGATATCAAACATGAAAAAATTTGTTAATAAAACGACATTCAAATTACGTGTAACTATGCCCGGATTCAATTTCAATACATGAAGGGAAATTAATTTTGGATAAAAATGGTAAAAACTTCAAAAAGGCACTCTAATTCATGCCAAACCACTCATTAAATTTTACCCCCATGAGATATCATCAATTCTGGATAACGTTTATTTCCTTTTTAGGATGCCTAATGGCACAAACTACTGTTTCAGTTCTGTCNTCTGATATGGAAAAATTAGTGATTCAGATTATTTGCGAACCGAATAATCCTGATGATCTTGCACCAATCGAACTATTAATCGGACTTCCTGATTCAAATTTACCTTCAATAATAACACGTTCAGAAAAACCGATCGCCCATCCATTTCAAGTGGTAATACCAACGAAAACACAATGGATTCACCAACAAAAATTGAATGATTTACAAACTGGAACGATCCAGGTCAGCCCTTTATCTTCTGTTGGTCTTTATTATCCAAGTCAAACAATAACCATTTATCTTAATGGAAGAAATGATAGTCCGCCAAAACTAACCTCTGTTCATCAAAATTTGCTTCCGCCAAAAGTTCTTAATTGGAGCACCGCAAAAAACTGGATCCATCCTCCAAAACATGTTTTACATAAAATTCGGGNAATGCCCAAAGGTCGATGGATTNAATTCANCATTGAGCATGACGGTATTTATAAAATACCTGCCAATGCTATACATTCGGCCCTTGATACAGGGGAATCGTTGGATCCTCGAAATTTTATGCTTTTTACCGCTTCTGCAATGGGAAGGGATCGCACCTATAACTTGACCCAAAAGATTACCAATAATGCAACTATACCGGAGAACCTGATAGAACTGGCAATAATGATCAATGGCGAATCAGATGGCAGTTTAGATACAAGTGATGAAATATATTTTTACGGTCAGGGACCCAGCGGGTTTGATCAAAATGCTGATCAGGTCAGATGGCACCAAAACCTTTATTTTATTCAATCGGTGTATTGGCTCTTGATACCTGATGATAATTCTATTCGTGGTAAAAGAATTGAAACTGGTAAAACAGTAGAAGATGGACCTCTTAGCATTGATTATGGGTTTGTTCATTCTCATTTCGAATCTGATTTAATTAATCCCCATAAATCAGGTTTGGCCTGGGGAAATACAGTAATAAAACAAGGNAGTTCTTTTAGCCAGGAAGTTGATTTGGGACAGCCTGTTTCTTCCATCAGTGCCAGTGGTACTTTCGGCATGATCGGGAAAGAATCGGTTAAAACACGCTACGAAAATACCAAACATGCGGTTCAACTCTCGTTGAATTCCCAAGAATTAAGTTTAATTACCTGGTCAAATATTGGTTTAAAATCAGGAGATTTTTCAATTGCGGCTGGTACCTTACCTCAAGGGTCACAAGCATTTCAAATTTCGAATATTTCTGATAATCCCAATTCAGAACCACTCTTTGACTTTCTTACCTTGTCTTATGCACAAAAATTGATTTATTCATATCCATTTGAATTTTTTGCACCGGTTACAGCCAATGATATGACTTTTACCATATCAGGTGCTGATATTCAGATATGGAATATTACGGANTTAAGATTGCCNCAAAATGTNCCNANCCAAACACAGAACGATTTGACACTTATGCGTGTTTCACTCCCACCCGACACATTGCAGCGGTATTTTGTCTTTAACCACGATGATATTCCGAGCATAGAAAATCTATCCCTAATCGGAATCAAAAANTTTTACAAATTAANAGATCAATTAAGCGGTGCTGACCACGTGATCATTGGCCCAGAAACATTTCGCACTCCGGCTCAAACCTTGATAAGCCATAGAGGNAAATCATTCTATGCATCGATAGGAGATATTTATGATGAATTCTCAGGTGGAAATCAAGACCCCGTAGCTATCCGGCATTTTCTACAGTGGGCCCGGGACAATTGGACCACGAAGCCTTACACTGTCCTCTTACTTGGGGATGGAGATTACGATTACCGCAATATCACCGGCCAATCTAATATTATCATCCCCACCATTGAAGTTGGGACGTTTTATTCTTATGCCTCCGATGATCGTTTGACTTCCTTTAATGGCATTATCCCCGAAATGGCCCTAGGCCGGTATCCCGCTAGGAGCACACAAGAAGTCACCAATTTTGTGGAAAAAATTATTGCTTTTGAAACTAGTATGCCTCCCGGTTTGTGGAAGCAACGTATCACTTTAGTCGCTGATGACCCGGCCCGACCAGAAAAAGAACTGCATGAATTATCTATTGGTAAAAGTCATACATTATATTCCGAACGACTATCAAAATCCATTCCCGACTTTATGGAAATAAAAAAACTATACATGGTAAATTACCCTGAAGTAAGTGATGNTTCTGGTTTTGGCGTAATAAAGCCTGAAGCCACCCAAGCCTTGTTTGACCAAATTAGCGCTGGTACAGCATTGATTAATTTTATTGGCCATGGTAACTCTACCCAATGGGCACAAGAAAAACTATTGATNATTAACGAAACTAGAAATGATATACAATCCATGCATACGGAGATGAAACTGCCTATCTGGATTGCCGGCACATGTAACTGGGGGCAATTTGATCAAATTGGGTCTGAATCATTTGCTGAAGAACTCATCCGCACAACGATGGATGCAGCCTCTGCAATTATTACAACCACTCGAGGTATTACCGTTTCCAGTAATATCTATTATTTAGAAAAAATATTTGACGCTNTTTTCCCCAACGGCGGTATGACCGATACCAATTTGGGGATAGCACTGCAGTCTGTAAAAACAGGCGGATCTGATGGTGAATTATTTCATCTTTTCGGTGACCCNGCAATGAANTTACCNNTNCCNTCNNAAATTATCNGCGANGNTAAGGTGNNACCTGANACCTTAGCNACACTGGATGTNGGAACCTTGAANGGTACCAGCCCATNTNTTTCAGGANANGGATTNCTNATTTTTGAAGATGGNCCAAGTCAAATCACNAAATCATTCAATTTTNNTTCATCCAAGGAAGAAATATCTTATCTAANAATTGGGCCGACCTTGTTCAGAGGTGCCTTTACTTTTGATGAGGCATTCTTATCTCCCCAATTCAGGGTTCCAAAAGATATCACTTACTCTGATAATCCAGCGAAAGTCAGGTTTTCAATCACTTCAAACACGGGTGAAGAAGCCGTTGGCGCAGTAGGGAAAATTCAACTAACGTTAGGACCACCTTCCAATGATACGGATGGACCGATAATTACATTTGAGTCCAAATCCGGCAGAATACTTCGCAGTGGAGACCATCTTTCTTCTGAAAAAAAATTGATAATCCGGATCTCGGATCCACTAGGAATTAACCTAACGGGAGAAAAGGGGCATGAACTTTTATTCATCAATCCTACAATGGATGATAAATCTATTGTAACCGAGCGATTTATTTATGATGTGAACAGTTTAAATACAGGAACAATCGAGTATAATATACCATCCGAAGATAACCAACTATCCTTGGTAGTAAGCGCTTGGGATAATGCCAATAATCCCACTGAAGCACAAATTGACCTTATTTTGTTAAAATCCGAAAAACTCGATCTTTTGCATGTTTTTAATTTTCCTAATCCATTTGCCCATGAAACAAAATTTACATTTGAATTAACTGCTGATGCGGAAATATCGGTTGATATCTATACCTTGGCCGGCCGCCGAATAAAATCTATTCTGCCAGTATTCTTTACCATCGGCTACCAGCAGATTGATTGGAATGGGCGGGATGACTATGGTGGTATGTTAGCCAATGGTGTATATTTATATAAAATTACAGCCAGTAATGGGTCTCAAAAAATAAACCATGTTGGCCGTATGGCAGTATTTCGATGAAACACCTGAATAAATACCCAATTATTCTCGCATCTGGATCGCCCCGGCGCAAACAATTGCTTGAACAGATCGATTTGGAATTTGAAGTGGTTCCAAGTCAAATTTATGAAGATTTTTCTCTTAATCTTTCTCCTACAGATTTTGTAGAATATTATGCCCAGGAGAAAGCAAAAGATGTTGCTAATTCTTATCCTGATAAATGGGTCATTGGCGCAGACACTATTGTTGTTTTTGAGTCACATATTTTAGGCAAGCCTAAGAACGAAAAGGACAGTTTTCAGATGTTAAAACGATTGTCCGGTAATACCCATCAAGTGATTACTGGCGTTTCGATTCAAAACATAAAACAGGATATCAGCGACAGTTTTCATGAACGAACTAATGTTACATTTAATACTTTAAGTGATAATATTATCAATTATTATATTGAGACTTACAAGCCTTTTGATAAAGCAGGAAGCTACGGCATTCAGGATTGGTTTTCTGTTTGTGTAAATCGTATAGACGGATGTTTTTATAATGTGATGGGATTCCCTCTATCCAGCTTTTATTCTCATTTTATTGACCTATTGGAAACCCAATAATGAAAATGGTAATTATATATGCACTTTTTGTCTCACTAGACATATCAATTTGATGTTACTTCTCAGGATCGTGTATAAACGTCAAAAAGAGTTTTTCTGAAGGGAAACCTGCATGTAACTTTTCCGCCCTTATGTCTGAGTTCTACACAGAATTAAAAGCCCTCCGGAAACAGCAGGACATCAATCTCGAAGAAATTCATAATCGAACCAAGATCAATCTTAGCTACCTTGAAGCAATAGAAGAGGGTCGTTTTGATTTACTCCCTCATACATATATCCGTCTATTTATACGTGCTTATGCCACAGAAATAGGTGCGAATCCAGATGAAATTGTCAACAATCTAGAAAACTTTTTAGGAAATAAAACATCAGCGCCAAAACCGAAACAAAAAGAACCTCCTAAAGAAGTAGATAAAACAGAGTTAAGCGACAAAGATCAAGCACCTTTATTTAAAAATGGCAATGTAAAAAATGTTCGCACCGAAACCCTAAAAGGGGTTATTCTGGTAGGTATATTGATTTTTTCCATTTATATCATTCGAGTCATTAATCAGGAAGAAGCGGCTAAAACTCCTCTTGAATATCCCAGTGAATTTATAGAAGAGGGATCCATTACGGATCAGGACTTGCAAAATAACTTTGATATTCTATCTGAACAGATTCAAGAGCTTAAATCAGAACCACCATACATCTTCAAACTGGCCGCTGCCGAAAGGGTTTGGTACCGTACCAAAACAGATACGCTTAAACCCATTGAGAATCTCATTCCTTCGGGAGATAACCGTCTTTATGAATTTGGTCAAACATTTGAAATTTTATTGAAACATACAAGGGGCATAAATCTCTACTTGAATGGTGCTATCTTAAATTCTATTAATTCATCTTCAAATCCAGTCCGAGTTACCCTCTCGGTTGCCGATAATACGGTAACCATTCAGCAGTTCGTTCCGAACAGCTAAAACCTTCCTCCTTAAAGTATTCGTTTATCCAATCCCTGCATATGCCTTGGGGATCGTATAATTTATTAATAAAAATATATTGACATCTGTGGGGGATAATGAATAGATTATGGGTAGTTGTGGGTAATTTTACCTGACTTTCTTTTTTGGGCATGACAATAAATCAAAATACATTTACTGGAGAATTTTCATATTCCTTAGATATTAAGGGACGCGTCAATATTCCAGCCAAATTCCGTAATGTGCTCTCCTCGGATAATGAACAATCCTTTGTGATCACCAGAGGGATGGACCCATGCGTTTGGGTTTATCCGGTTATGGTGTGGCAATCTATTGAAAGTGAATTGCGGAAGCTCTCCTCTCTATCCCGAATCAATCGTTCTTTTGTACGCAGTACTGTGCGTTATGCTTCATCTGTTCAATATGATAAACAAGGGCGCATTGCCATAACACCTAACTTGATAGAATATGCACAACTTGGAAAAGAAGCACTGATCATTGGGATGGTGAATAAAATAGAAATTTGGAATCCAAAATCACTGGATTCCGTTGATCAAGAATCACATAAAATTGATTCTTCTGAATTTGATGAACTGGCCAATCAAATTATACTTTAATGAACGCGAAGGCATTGCAGGAACAACCACAACTTCATATTCCTGTGATGGCCTCCGAAGTTCTAACATACTTGAACCTCCAGCCCAATGGAGCCTACCTAGATGGTACCATCGGGGCTGGTGGGCACGCCACACAAATCCTAAACCAGCTCTCTGCCAATGGAAAGCTAATAGGAATTGATCGGGATGCGGAGGCACTGGAAATATGCAGTAAACATTTTAGTGCCTCCGCACAACCCGTTTTATTATACCACTCCTCCTACGACCAATTCCCAGGAATCCTCAAGAAATTGGGAATTTCTGAATTGAACGGCATGGTACTAGATCTGGGTATCTCTACCATGCAACTGGATTCTGATTCTCGCGGCTTCGGGTTTAAAACCAACGGGAAATTAGATATGCGTTTTAATGAAGAAACTGGTGAAACGGCAGCAGAACTGATTTCAAGATTATCCGAAAGAGAATTAGCAGATTTTATTTACCAATATGGTGAAGAACGTCATTCGCGAAAAATTGCCCGTACCATTAAATCTCTAAAACAACTGACCACTGTGGCTGACCTCAAAGAGGCCGTCCGCAGGTCTACCCCTCCACATCAAAGAAACAAATCTCTGGCGCGCGTATTCCAAGCCATACGCATTGCGGTTAACAGCGAGCTGGATAAACTTGCGATTTTCCTGGACCACTTTAATGATTATCTATGCATTGGTGGCCGTGTTGTGATTATGTCCTATCATTCACTTGAAGACCGAATGGTAAAGCATTGTTTCCGCTCATTAAAACAATCAGGGAAACTCAAAGTGCTCACCAAAAAACCAATCGTACCTTCTGAATTTGAACAATTCCAAAATAAACGTGCTCGTAGTGCAAAACTTCGGGCGGCAGAGCGGATCGCATAATGCCACCGAAGAAGCGAAAACGCCGATCAAAAAAGAGTCGAGAATTCTTTCANACATTGCTTTTCTTCTCTACTACAATTCTTTCCATCNCAGGATTGATTTTTTACTTATGGGTTTATACAGAAGTGGATGAAACGATGCTGGCTATTGAANTNCAAAANCAAGTNTCCATTGAGCTTGATAATTCTGTGAATGAACTCAAAATGGATATTACNCAACTTTCCCGAGGNGACCGTATTTCTCAAGTTGCCCGGACAAAGTTGAATATGGTCCCTGCTCAACCTGAAACATTAACGATTTACATTGACAACAATATTGTAACTGGCGCTAATTGACAAAGACCTATCTAAAATTCCGCACACGGGTAACTGTAATCTCATGCTGCCTCATTTTTGCTTGGGCTGGCCTTTCTGCGCGCTTATTTCAGATTATGGTCATCGACAGTGATGTCTACCAAAAGCAAGGAATCAGCCAGGGACAAAGGCAGGAACGGCTTCTGGCTGTAAGAGGTAATATTTACGATACAAATAATGTTCCCCTAACGCGTAACATTATTCACTATTCCATAGCGGCTCATCCATCAAAAATAAATGATAAAGCCAAATTTGCAGATCTGATAAGTGAATCTACAGGCAGGGAATCAGATTTTTATTTAAATAAATTGAATTCAAAAGCTGATTTTGTTTATCTGGAGCGCAATTTACGGAAGGAAAAAGTAGCGCTAATTTTAGGGCAGCACCATTCCGGCCTAGTAATAGATCGGAAATTCAGGCGCTCTTACCCTCACAACAATGTAGGCTCTCAAATTATTGGATTTACCGACGTAGATGATAAAGGTTTGATCGGCATTGAAAAAGAATTCAATAGATTTCTTGAAGGGAGGAATGGCTGGGTAGTCAAACAGGTGAATGGTGAAGGGCGTACTCAAGTCAAAACCAATTTCCCCATAAAAAATCCTGTTGATGGTTCCAATATTCAATTAACCATCAACCTGGAATATCAGAGTATCCTTCAGGAAGAATTAGCCCGGCGAATAGAAGAATCCAAGGCAAAGGGCGCGATGGGTATTTTGATGGATCCACAAACCGGTGCTATTCTGGCTATGTCATCCTTACCGGATTTTGATCCGAATCAGCATGAGTCTTATCCCGTAGAAAACCAAAAAATCAGAGTTATTACAGATCAATTTGAACCGGGATCCACCTACAAAATTGTAGCTGCTACTGCTGCTGTAGCCACGAAAAAAGTCTCTCTTTATGATGAATTTTACTGCGAGGACGGTCAATTCACCGTTGCGGGGAAAATAATTACCGATCACGAAAAATTTGGACTCCTTACCTTCCCGCAAATCATTGCCCACTCTAGTAATGTTGGTACAATAAAAATTGCCCAAAAAATAGGACAAAATCCATTATACACCTATTCTAGGGACTATGGATTTGGAACCCTTACTGGTATCCGTTTCCCAGGAGAGATGAAAGGCACACTTCGAAAAATAAAAGATTGGAGCGAGATATCCCTTGCTGAATTGTCAATTGGGTATGAAGTGGGAGTCACTGCACTACAACTGGCGTCTGCTTACTCAGCCATTGCCAATGGTGGATTCCTTTTAAAACCGCGACTAGTAAAACAAATATTAAGCCCTGACGGCAAGCTGCTATATGCAGAAAAACCAGAAGTGATGAGAAAAGTGGCTGACTCTGCAATTATGTCTACGATCAAGGATATATTGGTACAAGGTGTGAAAAGTGGCACTGGGATCAAGGCAGGTATAATGGGTTGGTCCATTGCAGGAAAAACGGGAACTGCACATAAATTCGTAGAAGGAGAATATTCACAAAGTAAATATATCTCCAATTTCGCAGGTTTTTTCCCAGCGGAAGAACCTCAGATTGTAGGAGTAATTATTCTAGACGAACCTCGTTATGGCCTCCACTGGGGCGGCTATGGCGCAGCGCCCGTATTTCGCCGCGTAGCTCAGCGAATCATTAATATGGATGATTCTATACAATACCATAAGCCAAAAACAAAATTTTCCAAACCTGTTTATGTCGATGCATCCAAAAAGGATATTATTGGTTTGGTACCTATAAAAACTATTGCACCATATCCAACTTACCAAGACGGCTATACTTTTGTACCGGATGTGCGAGGAATGAGTATTCGAAAAGCCAAACGGGTATTAATGGACTCAAACATCCGCGCGAGTTTTACGGGATCCGGACATGTGGTTTGGCAAAGTCCATCACCGGGAACAAAAAAGCTGCCTGGGTCTATATGCACTATGGGATTAAATTAATATGGAGCTAAAAAAACTGGTAAAAGATATTGTAATTGATACCACTACTTTGCCCTCGTTAGATGTAAAAGATATATGCAGTCATTCCAGTAACGTAACCGATGGTAGTTTATTCGTGGCCATATACGGCGAAGAAGCCGATGGCCATGATTTTATCCCCCAAGCAATAGAAAACGGTGCTGCAGTTGTAATTACCAATGGCAGGGAGATGGGCCAATTATCTGTTCCCAACATACAAGTTGCCAATCCGCGTTTAGCGGCTAGCCGTGTGTCAGCGGAATATTATAGTCATCCAACCAAAAAATTAACGGTTATTGGTATTACGGGCACTAACGGCAAAACAACAACTGCTTCTATCCTTCAAAAAATTCTGTGTGCTGCAGGAATCCAAAGTGCCCAATTGGGGACTTTAGGCATCATCGCGGAAGGATTTACGCCAGAAAAATCATTAACTACTCCTGACTCAATTACGTTGCAAAAGATATTTCGCGAATTAGTGAATAAAGGGTTTACCCACGTAGTTATGGAAGTTTCATCCCATGCCCTAGATCAATTAAGAGTAGCAGACGTGGAGTTTAATCTTGGCGTTTTTACCAATCTATCTCGCGAGCATTTAGATTACCATAAAACCATGGATGAATATTTCCATGCAAAAGCTAAACTATTTAAATCTTTGCCAATTACGGGCACCGCAATTATCAATCATGATGATGGAGTGGGCAAAGCAATGGCCAATGAATCTCAAGCGCCTGTAGTCAGCATTTCTAAAAACGGATCTACAGATATTCATTATTCAGAATTAACCCAAGATTTGGGCGGAATTCGCGGCGCTATCCAAGCAGGCGATTTGAAAATTAGCATTTCCTCTCAACTGGTAGGCGATTTTAATGTTGAAAATATTATATGTGCTGTAAGCGCTGCTATCAGCCTTGGTATTAACCCCAAGCTTATTGAGGTAGGTGTTTCTGATTGCAAAACAATCCCTGGACGTATGGAAGTGATCTCACTTCAAAATGAGGCAACAGTGATTGTGGATTATGCCCATACACCCGATGCCTATGAAAAAGTTCTGATTACAATTGCAAGCATGAAAAATTCAAACGGCAGAATCAATATTTTATTTGGATGCGGTGGTGACCGAGATGCGACCAAACGACCTGAAATGGGACGTATTGCTGAGAAGTATGGAGATCAATTATATATAACGCCAGATAACCCTCGGACAGAAGATTTAGTAGATATCAACGCCCANATTTGCGATGGCCTATCTGAAAACAAATACCAAATATATGAGGATCGCGCTATTGGCCTCACCGAAGCAATCCTAGAATTAAAAGCGGGTGATATCTTGGTTGTACTTGGAAAAGGACGNGAAAANTACCAGGAAGTTATGGGTGAAAAACTNCNNCATTCNGATTTGGAAATTATCGAAAGCTTTATCAATGCGGATTAATTTACCCGATCCAGTTGGTTTNGCGGAAGTGTTTAGAAAAACGATCGGTATTNCTNTCGATACTGAAGTTACGGGTATCNCAACGGACAGCCGGGANGTTCAATCGGNAGANTTATATGTTGCAATCGCTGGAGAACGGGTAGACGGACATACATTTTTAAAAGAAGTTAATGATCGAGGTGGCAATTGTGCACTGGTCAATNCGGTTTCAAAAGAATCAACAATCACTCAGATTAAAGTTGATAACCCGGTAACAGTCNTTGGAAAAGTAGCAAGAGCATGGCGAGATCAATTCCATATTCCCGTTATTGGAATTACGGGATCGAATGGTAAAACGTCTACTAAAGAATTAGTCAAACATGTCCTTTCTGCCCAATACAACGTGCACGCAACAGAAGGAAATTATAATACATCCATTGGCTTGCCCCTCACCCTGCTTCAGTTAAGCCAAGTTCACACANCATCCATTTTGGAAATGGGNGCTAACCAATTGGGAGATATTGCTGAATTGTGTGACATCGCCAANCCCACCCACGGTATTATTACTAATATCGCCCCGGCACATTTAGAAGGGTTTGGTTCAATCGAGACTGTTGCAGAAACAAAGGGCGCTCTTTTCAAAAAACTAAACAATGGGGTTTCCTTTGTAAATGCAGCAGACCATCGCGTGAACGCATTGGAAGTCACTGGAGAAAGCATTTCCTTTGGTCTCACACCTGAATGTGATTTCCCCGCNGATCTGCACCATGAAGATGACGGNACCATTACCCTNACTATAGATACNAAAGAGATACCCACCTNTTCNGTCAATTTNTCGTTTTCAAAAAATGTGATCGCCTGTGNGGCTATCGCACGCACACTTGGATTNCAATGGCAGGAAATCAGTGAAAAAATTAAATCCTTTCAACCTCCAGAAGGCCGCTGTGAAGTAAAAAATAATGGTTTATTTACCATTATAGATGACACCTATAATGCAAATCTCGAGTCTACTATAGCAGCCATCGATTATCTTCAAGCTTTCAGTGGAAATGGACAACGGATTTTTGTTTTCGGAGATATGTTCGAGCTGGGTGATTCATCTTTGGAACAGCACCGCAGTGTAGGGAAAAAATGTGACGAGGCAGAATTATCAGCTGTTTTGACCGTGGGGCAGGAAACAATCGCTACCGATCGCGCAATTACAAACACTGAATTTCATAAGCATTTTGATAATAAAGATGATCTACTATTATCTTTAAAAAGCATTGTGAACAAAGGGGATAAAGTTCTTGTCAAAGGATCTCGTGGCATGCAAATGGAAACCATTGTAAAGGATATTTTAACAACTTAATGCTGTATCATATTCTTTATCCTCTCCGTGATATTTTTTCCCCGTTCAATATTTTTCAGTATATCACATTTCGTAGTGCAAGTGCAGCAATACTGGCATTGCTGATCAGTTTCATCCTCGGACCGGCCATCATACGGAAACTGAACCAACATCAGATTGGTGAAGAAATCCGTGAATATGGCCCGGAGACCCATCAAAAGAAAAAGGGTACTCCAACTATGGGGGGGGTAATTATCCTCACAGCTATTATCCTCCCCACTTTCCTACTGGCTGATATGAGCAATTCTTTTGTGCAAATACTACTGATTGCCACCCTCTGGATGGGATTAATCGGCTTTTTTGATGACTACTTAAAAACTGTCAAAAAAATAAAAAAAGGCCTGGTGGCTCGATATAAGCTGGCCGGACAGATTTTACTGGGTGTTATCATCACATGGTGGATTTATAATACACCCGCCTGGGACAATATTAGGACAGTAACCTCGCTACCCTTTTTTAAGGATGCGGTGGTTGATTTTGGCATGCTTTACCCTCTCATGATTGTATTGGTGGTTACGGGTGCTTCAAACGCAGTGAACCTTACCGATGGTCTAGATGGTTTAGCGGCAGGACTTTTGGCAATCGCATTCAGTGTTTTCGCTGTCATTGCATACATGAGCGGACGTGTTGACTTTTCAGATTATTTAAATATTATTTACCTCCCGGGGGCGGGTGAGCTTACTATTTTCACCGCTGCTTGTGTAGGGGCATGCCTGGGATATTTATGGTTTAACGCTGCTCCTGCCGAAGTATTTATGGGCGATGTAGGTTCTCTCTCAACAGGTGCCGCCCTAGGCACTTTAGCCATTTTACTCAAAAAAGAATTTTTATTGGTCATAATTGGAGGTGTATTTGTGGCAGAAGCCGTTTCTGTGATTCTGCAGGTGGGCTATTTTCGTTATACACTTATGAAAACAGGTGAAGGGAAAAAACTATTCCGTATGGCTCCCTTCCATCATCATTTTGAATTAAAAGGCTGGCCGGAATCTAGGGTCGTGATTCGTTTCTGGATTATTGGCCTTTTACTGGCGCTGTTAACACTTACCACATTCAAGATTCGTTAATGGATATTTCCAACAAAAACCTAATCAACATTAAGGACGCAAATATCACAGTGATTGGTCTTGGCCGTAGTGGCGAAAGTGCAGCTCGCTTAGGAAAAAAACTTGGTGCTAATATATTGATCAGTGATGGTAGTTCTGATACCGGTGTTATTAAGCATGGAAAAAAACTTTCAACAATGGGTATCGCCGTAGAAACAGGCGGGCATAGCGAAAAAATTTATGATGCTGATCTATGCGTCATCTCTCCTGGAATTGCACAAGATGCGCCAATCGTGAATGAGATGAAAGCCAATGGAATCCCCATTGTTAGTGAAATTGAATTTGCTAGTTGGTTTACATATGGCGCGATTATTGCGGTCACTGGATCCAATGGCAAAACAACATCGGTGAATCTGCTGGCTGAAATGTGCGAAACAAAAGGCTTCTCCCCCGCCCTGGCTGGAAATGTGGGAACGGCATTTTCTGATATTGTAATAAAGGATTTGGAGACCATGCCTTCCGACCGGGTTTATGTATTAGAGATTTCCAGTTTTCAAATGGAACATATTGTCCATTTTAAACCATTCATTTCTGTATTTTTAAATGTTACACCGGATCACTTGGACCGTTACAGCGGTATGGATGCATATATTCAAGCAAAAATGAATATGATCCAAAACCAGGATCAACGGGATCATATTGTATATAATTATGATGATCCGGTACTCAATACAAAATTTGACGGCGTTTTACCCCAGACTCACGGATTCAGCATTCTTGGAGAAAGGGAAACACTTTTTACAATGAACGCCACCAAAATCTACGATGAAGAGCACGCCACGCTAATTCATCTGGATAAACTCGCTCTTCCTGGGCGGCATAATTTGGCGAATGCTCTGGCAACTGCTACGGCAGCAAAAATCTTAGGCATTCCCAATTCACAAATCGCCCAAGTCATGTCTACTTTTGTCGGAGTAGAACACAGGCTCGAAAGAGTTTTAGATGTTAATGGTGTAACCTACTACAATGATTCCAAAGCCACCAATGTGGATGCGGTAAAGGTTGCACTGGATAGTTTTGACTCCTCCATCCACCTCATCCTTGGTGGAAAAGATAAAGGTGGGAAATTCTCACAACTCCTTCCACATGCCCAGAACAAAGTGAAGGAAATTGTCGCCTATGGACAGGCGAGTGAAAAAATCTCAGCAGCCTTGAGGGATGCGGTAAAGCTGGAGCAGGTCTCCAGCCTTCAAGAAGCTGTTGAGGTTTGCCATCTGCGCGCAGAACCCGGGGATATTGTATTATTATCTCCGGGCTGCGCCAGTTTTGACCAATTTACTAATTTCGAAGAGCGGGGCAAGGCGTTTAAATCTTTGGTAAAGAAAATGGTTGCTCGGTGAAGCAGTTAGATATTATTACCAAAAAGTATGACCAAATTTTATTAGTGCTAATTATTATTCTTTGCGTTGTTGGTACGGTGATGCTTTACAGTTCTAGTTCATCCATTTCTCTTAACGAAACAGGTGGCGTTACCGATACCCTTTTCCTGCGTTCTCATCTGAAACGACTGATCGTAGGCATGATGGCCATGTTTTTATTTATTTTCCTGGACTACCGCAAGCTCAAGTCCATTGCACCATATATCATGATTGGAGCCATCATTCTACTTTTAATTACCAAACTTGTTTATGTCATTCGAGGAATCAGTTTTCCCGCGCGCTGGCTGGATCTGGGGCTTTTTACCGTACAGACTTCTGATGTCGCCCGTTTTTCATTAATCATTTACTTGGCATATTACATCGACAAGAAACGGGACAAGATCAAAGATTTTTATACCGGGTTTTTCCCGCCGATCGTTCTTATGGCAGGTATCCTAGCCGCAATTGTTATTCAACCGGATTTCAGCACGGGAGCAGTAATTGGATTAATCGGTTTTGCCATGCTGTTCATTGGTGGTGCAAGATTGCCTCATATCATGGCCACTGGCGCTGTAGCTGCAGCGGTAATGATTCCTGTGATGCTTATGCGATCCTACCGGATGAAACGGGTTATTTACTGGCTCAGTTCTGTTTTCGGTATGAGTACAGAAGCTAACCAGGAAGTGATAGGCTACCAGGCTCAACAATCACTAATCAGTTTGGGAAACGGCGGTTTCTGGGGCCTTGGGCTCGGTAATAGTATGGAAAAGAATCTTTTTCTGCCTACGCCTCACACAGACTTTATTTATGCAATTATTGGAGAGGAGTTGGGGCTGTTAGGGGCAATTTTTGTGATTACCTTATTTCTCCTCATTTTTCAAAGGGGAATTAAAATTGCAAAAGAAACCACCGATCCATTTGGTGTAATGCTCACCGTGGGAATTTCGTTCAGCATCATTATTTATGCATTTATTAATGTCGCTGTCGTAACGGGAATCATACCTGTAACGGGATTGCCAATGCCTTTGGTAAGCCATGGCGGCAGTAGTCTGGTCATGAACCTAGCCTGTTTAGGTATACTTTTAAATATCAGCCAGGCCAAGCGCAGTGTGAACCACCGTTCTGGCTGGAGGCCGCAATTCAATGGATAAGACCATGAATATCATTATTTCCGGCGGCGGCACCGGCGGCCATCTATTCCCAGCGCTGGCTATTGGCGATGAAATTAAGAGGCGCTACCCTGATGCCAATATCCATTATATTGGATCAAAATTTGGAATTGAAAAGGATGTGCTTCCGGTAAAAAATGTNANNCATTACCTGTTGCCTATTCGTGGTTTACAGCGCACAATTAATCTGGAAGGAATTGGAAAAAACTTAATGCTTCCCGNTCGCCTGATGGCGTCCATATCAAAAATGAAGNGTTTGTTTCGCTCTATCAATCCCGATCTTGNAATCGGAACCGGCGGCTATGCCTGNGCCTTACCCTTAAGAGAGGCCATTAGAAAAAAAGTTCCNACTCTTATCCAGGAACAGAATTCTTATCCTGGTGTAACCACACGTTGGTTTGCTGATAAAGCAAATACAGTTTGCATCGCATTTGAAGAAGCACAATCATANNTAAAAAAAAAATGCGTTTTGGCNGGTAATCCAGTGAGGAAAGAAATTAACAGCGGTACTCGTGAAACAGGTCTAAAACAATTTGGNTTTGACCTGNATAAAAAAACACTGTTTTTATTTGGCGGTAGCCAGGGATCCCTGGCGCTAAATGAGGCCATGGATAAAATGATTTCATCCTTATCCATCTCCAATACTCAAGTAGTCTGGCAAACTGGGAAAAATCATCATGCTAATTATGCCCATCATGAAAGTGACATATGCAAAGTGTTGCCCTTTATCGATGATATGGCCAACGCCTATGCCGCCAGTGATCTAGTTTTAAGCCGTTCTGGTGCTATTACCTGTTCGGAATTGACGGTATGTGGCAAACCATCCATTTTGGTTCCCTTCCCTGCTGCNGCNGCAGATCACCAAACCAAAAATGCAGACGCCCTGGCCAAACATGGTGCAGCAGCNCTGATTGCTGAAAAGGATTTNATCCCAGAAAAAGTATCAGCGCTTATCCAAAGCCTTTTAGATCAGAAAAACCAATTATTAGATATGGCTGCTGCCAGCCGAAAGCTAGGGANGCTAGATGCTACGGCTAAAATTGTGGATCATGCCATGGAGTTGATATCGTGATGTTTCGAAAAGTNAACAAAGTTCATTTTGTTGGTATTGGCGGTATTGGGATGAGCGGAATTGCAGAATTGCTTTTAAACCTTGGTTTTTCTGTGAGTGGCTCCGATTTAAATGATTCTGAAATTATCCGAAATTTGAGATCCAANGGTGCCATGATNTATGAAGGNCACTATGCCAAAAACTTGGGTGACTGTGAAGTTTTAGTCTATTCCAGTGCCGTGCCGGAAGATAATCCAGAGCTGATTGCGGCCAGGGGNAAAAATGTACCCATTATTAAACGCGCTGAAATGCTGGGCGAATTAATTGCCCTAAAACAAACCAGTATCGGCGTTGGCGGTACCCATGGAAAAACATCCACCTCNTCTATGATTGGTGCCTTATTATCCTACGCNCAGCTGGANCCGACTTTGGTAGTAGGCGGATTGGTAAAAAATATTGATACCAACTCACAACTGGGTTCCGGTGATNTAATCGTGGTGGAAGCCGATGAGTACGACAAAAGTTTCCTGCAGCTAAAGCCCACCAT
Organism: Fidelibacterota bacterium; assembly: GCA_002716525.1. Classification (GTDB taxonomy): domain Bacteria; phylum Fidelibacterota; class Marinisomatia; order Marinisomatales; family TCS55; genus TCS55. Next base: position 68,905 of record PBBH01000007.1, read on the forward strand.
TTCTGTAATCACTAATATTGANCAGGAACACATGGATTGTTACGATGATCTGGAGGATTTGCATAAATCCTTTGCGCAATTTGCCAATGCCGTTCCATTCTACGGAGCNGTTCTGGNATGTTTNGACTCNCCTGGTGTACAGGANATTATTCCAAGCATAAAACGGCCTGTAATTACATACGGGTTTACTTCTCAGGCTGATATTAGTGCAAAGAATATCCAATCAAAGGAAACAAAAACCACCTACTCTCTTTATAAACAAAATCAAAAATGCGGTAAGNTTACCCTCAACGTGCCCGGAAAACATAACGTACTTAATTCTCTAGCCGCTGCCGCTATCGGCTTTGAAATGGGCCTATCTGNCAAAANANTTATTGCCGGGATTGGTAGCTATGGGGGTGTNCGCCGCCGTTTTGAAATNAAGGGAATTGCCGGTGATGTAATGGTNGTGGATGACTANGCNCANCATCCGACTGAAGTNTCCGCTACCCTTCAGGCAGCCCGGGACGGNTGGGACCGCAGAATTATTGCAGTTTTTCAACCTCACTTATTTTCGCGGACAAAATCATTTTATAAGGAATTNGCGGCTGCCTTTATGGATAGCGATGTTTTAATCGTTACAGATATTTACCCGGCACGTGAAAAACCAATTAAAGGTGTAACTGGCAAACTCGTTTNTAACGCCGCTCGTTCAACCGGCCATAAAAATGTCCACTATATCCCCNATTTAGAAAATCTGCAGGTTTCCTTAGATGATATTATCCAAGAAAATGATATGGTGATTACCATTGGTGCCGGAACAATTTGGCGCTACGGCCAGTCCTATTTTGATCACTTAATTAACCAGGAAGCGGCAGCCTGAGGTGGATCCTATGGAAACATTAANCACCATNACAAAAGGATCTTTCTTAAAAGATGAAGCAATGGCAAAACATACATCCTATCGAATCGGCGGTCCAGCCAACGCATATATTACACCTCGTGATAAAGATGATTTGAGCCAGATACTACAATTTGCCAATCAACATGGTATTGCAACATATTTCGTTGGATCGGGATCCAATTTACTGGTAGCGGATGAAGGCATTGACGGCCTGGTCATTACTCTGGGTAAGTCCTTAAAACGTCTGGAAATCACAGGTGCAACCGTATTTGCTGAATCGGGCGTTATGCTTGGGAAAATGGTGAAAGAGTGTATCAGCNGAAATCTGTCTGGAGTAGAAAGCATGNTTGGTGTNCCTGGTACACTTGGGGGTGCCTTGGTTATGAATGCTGGTGCATTTGGTGGAGAAATTTCCAACTATTTAAAACATGTCACAGTAATGGAAATGGATGGACAGGAAAAACAATATCAGCCTGGGGATATTTCTTTCAGCTACCGCCACTCAACATTCCCTGATGATGAGATTGTCATCAGTGCTGAATTTGAGCTCATCCAAAGCGATAAGGANACTGTTCAAGAAAAACGTNCCGTGGCCAGTGGAGGGCGCAAAGCTACCCAACCATTAAAATTTCGTTCGGCCGGAAGTGTCTTTAAAAATCCTAAAGAAGGTGCGGCAGGATATTATATAGACCAAGCAGGTTTGAAAGGGACAAAAGTCGGGGATGCGGAGATTTCACCGATCCATGCCAATTTTTTNGTGAATCATGGTAAGGCCAAAGCCAGCGATGTGGTCGCACTGATCCGCCTGGCAAGAGAAANGGTCCATGATAAATTTGGCATCATGCTGGATTTGGAAGTAAAACCGCTAGGATTTAAACCAGGGACATTTGATATATGATTAAAATTAATAAACCAAAGCNACCATTGAGACAAGTCATTGGCATTGGGCTTTCTTTATTTTTTCTTATTACCCTTTGGGGTGCAAACCGCTGGGCAAACTACCGCCAAATATTTGAGGTACAGGAAATCGCTATCAGCGGGTATGAAATATTAGATAAAGAAAATTACCAGGACATCGTTGACCAATTTGATATCAGATCAATCCACGATGTTAAAATGCAGAAAATTGCTGAAACGATTGAAGCCAACCCTTTTGTAAAGGCTGCCCGGGTTAGCCGCCGTTTTCCCAATCAGATAACTATCAATATTGTGGAACGCAAACCATTAGCAATTTTAAATATGGATTCATTTTTCATGCTGGATGGGGAAGCAGTCGTGCTCCCTGATCACCCATACAGCCAGAGCGCTATGGTTCCCATTTTATCCGGTTTTAATACGGCCTTGGACCTCTATCCGGAAGGGGAGCAAACCTATTCCATAAAAGTAAAGGAAGCAGTAGCTATTTTGAACAAACTTTCCAAAGGATACCCTNCACTGTATGAAAATATTTCTGAATTAACNCTGAATAGTCATGANGAATATGTCATCATTTTAACAGACCGGCCAACCAGGGTCATCCTTGGAAAGAATGATATTTTCTCCAAACTGAACATTTTGAAAAATTTTGAAGAAGCTTTAGGACAACGACAGNTAACGGATTACCGTTTGCTGGATATGCGGTATAAAAAACAACTGGTCGCACGGGAGTGGTCATGATTCGTTCCAATCGCAATGCTGAAAAATATATCCAGGCTGGCCTGGATGTGGGNTCGGATAAAATCTGCTGCGCCATCACAGAAGTTGACCCCAAATCTAACATTGTCAAGTTGCTTGGCATCGGCACCTCGCCCGCTACTGGAATTAAAAAAGGGTCTATCACCCATCGAGACCAGCTCATCGATGAAATGGACAATGCCCTGCAGGAAGCGCAGACAATGGCAGATCTAATTGTGGAAAAACTGTCCCTTGGCATTTCGGGCAGCCACATAAGAGGGATTAATACCCAGGGTGCCATTGCTATAGGTAATAACAATGGNTCNAATGTACCAATTCAACATGAAATCACCGATNNNGANGTACANCGTGTCTTGGATTTNGCCAAAGCCGTTTCCNTGCCGGTGGATCGAGATATACTTCATGTACTGCCTCAGGAATATGTNATTGATACTATGGATTCCATTAAAGACCCAGTTGGTTTNACCGGCCGGCGACTGGAAGCTAGAGTACATTTAATCACGGTTGCGACCACAGCAGCAACCAACCTGGTTAGCTGCGCTGAAGAACTNGGCGTGGATGTGGATGGGATTGTCTACCAGGGGCTNGCATCCAGCATTGCAACCNTANGNGATGATGAAAAGAACTTGGGTGTGGTCTGCGTGGATATTGGCGCAACGACCACNGATATTATTGTATATCATGAAGGCGGGGTTCGTCATACCGCAACGCTCTCAATTGGCGCCGCCAGCATCACCAATGATATTGCCGTTATGCTTCAGGTGGGTATTGAAGATGCGGAAAAAATTAAACAGACCTATGGATCGGCAAAAGCATCCAT
>PBBH01000008.1 GCA_002716525.1 Fidelibacterota bacterium
ATTCGATCAAGGCCATTTTCCGTATGGCCGCGCCCCACATCAGATTTAAAAGACGCCATTATATCAACACTTGAGAACGAAGGTTGGGGTGTTGGAAGCACGGCAATTACACGTTTTGAGGAAAAATTTGCTGATTTTCATGACGCCAAGTATTGTATCAGCACAAGTTCCGGCACAACTGCTCTGTGGGTAGCACTGAAAGCTGCAGGAGTGAAAGCAGGTGACGAGGTGATTGTACCGCCTTATACNTTTATTGCCACCGCTTCTGCCGTACTTATGGCNAATGCTGTTCCTGTGTTTGTTGACATTGATGAGAATACATTGAATATTGATCCGGAATTAATCGAAAAAGCAATCACTGANAAAACCAAAGCGATTATGCCTGTNCATATTGCAGGAAATCCAGCAGATATGGACCGAATCNTGGCTATNGGGTCAAAGTATGGNATATCAATCCTTGAAGACGCAGCCCAGGCNCANGGTGCTGAATGGAATAATACCAAAGTNGGTGCTCTTGGACTCGGCGGTATTTTNAGCTTTCAAACATCAAAAAATATGACCGCTGGNGAAGGTGGTGCGATTATATCTAATGATGAGGGATTTTATGAGACCTGTTTTTCATATCATAATTGCGGTAGAACCAAAGGTGGTGAGTTTTACGAGCATCAATTCCTTGGTGGAAATTTTCGTCTAAATGCTATGGCAACCAGCATGCTGATGCCACAAATCGAATCTATTCAAGATGATATGGATCGCCGCGATAAAAATAGAAAACAATTAGATGATGCTTTAAGTCAAATTGATGGCATAACGGTTAATGGATCCTATGATGGTGCAACAAGACAGGCGAATCATATCTACTTAGTTCGATATGATGAAAGCCGGTTTAATGGAATTTCACGTGAGATATTTTTCAAGGCCATGCAGGCCGAGGGTGTATTTACCTATATGGGTTATACGCCGATATATCGCGAGAAATTATTCGTAACTGATACAGAGGAATATCCATGGCTGAAAGATTATGATTTTTTATCAATGAAAATGCCGGTCACCGAAAGAATTGCTGATAAGGAGTCTGTTTGGTTAAAACAAAATCATTTGCTTGGCGGTAGTGAAGATATTCAAGATATCATTGATGCATTTACAAAGGTTACTTATGCGCTACAACACCATCCTGAATTATTTAAAGATGATTAGTCTTTTAAGCTAAGAATGAAACCAGTAAATTTGTTTGTCCAATAATTTTCAACAGTTAGGAGCGCATTATATGCTTCGAATATTATCACTTAGATCCGTGCGATTATTTACTTTACTATTAACGATCCTTCCAATCAGTTTATCTGCACAAGATTCCAATGTACTGTATTCTGTTGAGGAGATCGAGCGCAAACTTGTTTATGATGATTTCGAAATTTTCCGATTTCGTGATCTGCGTTTTGTGGGTGATATTGGTAAACGTGTTATTTTAAAATATGCTGATAATAAAGATTTGCAAATTAAATGGCGTCGCGCATTGAAAGGTGGGCATGAATTCAATAATGCTCCTCGATTTGAAGTTGCTGCATATGAACTGCAAAAATTATTTTTAGATGAAAATGAATATCCTGTTCCTCCAACGGTTTGCAGGGCATTTTCCATGGAGGAATATTTGAAGATTGAAAAAGATGCTCTTCCAACTTTTAAAAAGCCTGAATTGGCGCTTGTGATGATGCAATATTGGTTAAATGAGGTCACAGTTGGAGGAGAGGTCTACGATAAAGAAAAATTTAAAAATGATCCAGTGTATGCAAAACATTTTGCCAATGCAAATATTCTAACGCATCTTATTAAACACGCCGATAGCAATGAAGGAAACTTACTTACTTCAACAGACCCTGAGAATCCAAGGGTATTTACNGTNGATAATGGGGTTACATTCAGNAGTCAGGAAAGTAATCGAGGTACCAAGTGGCGTTACATTATCGTAAAAAGGCTTCCAAAGAAAACCATTGAGGGTCTACGCGGAATTACATCAGAAAAATTACATAAAGCACTGGGTGTGATTGCAGAAATAGACATTAAAGATGGTAATATTAGATCAGTGGATCCTACAGAAAATATCAACGCAAAAAGAGGCGTACGCCGCAATGATAATGTTATTCAACTCGGGCTGAGCAAAAGAGAAATTAATAGTGTAGAAAAGCGGATTAAAGCTCTTCTGAAACAGGTTGATAAAGGAAGATANGANTTATTTTAGTTTTTACATTTAGAATGGTGCCCGAGACTGGGATCGAACCAGCACGTCCTTGCGGACACTAGATCCTGAACCTAGCGCGTCTACCAATTCCGCCACCCGGGCATCTAAAAACGCGCCAAAATTACATTTTGGTTGATTGCTACAGCAAGGAATAAACTTGGATGCGCAGANGGTAAACCCGTATTTTTACTATCGGAATTTTGCTTATGGATAACAAGATTGTCGCCACCAATCGCAAAGCTTACCATGATTATCATATACTGGATAAATATGAAACCGGTATTGAATTATTGGGTAGCGAGGTCAAGAGCCTTCGCGAGGGCAATGCCAATCTAAAAGAGGGATATATTGTTATAAGAAAAGAGCAGGCATGGGTACTTGGGATTCATATTAGTCCTTATTCACATACCGGATTTGAAGGACATGAACCCGTAAGGGAACGACGTCTGCTNCTTCACAAACGTGAAATAGGAAAAATTAAAATTTCATTAGAACAGAAAGGATTAACGGCAGTACCGTTAAAAATCTATTTTAATTCGAATGGATGGGCAAAGCTTGAGATTGGAATAGCAAAGGGAAAAAAGATCTACGATAAGAAAAAAGCAATTCGAGAGCGNGATATTCAAAGAGAAGCAGAAAGAGAACTACGGAATCGGTAATGGCATTTTTAAGTATAGATAAGCAATGGGAACTCATCAGCCGAGGCGCTGAAGAAATTATTCCTGAAAAAGAGCTCAAACAAAAATTAGAACAATCGATAAATAAAGATACACCTNTAATTGTGAAGCTTGGTTGTGATCCCAGTAGACCCGATCTTCATCTCGGACATGGTGTTGTCCTTCGCAAGTTGCGGCATTTCCAGGATCTTGGACATCAGGCAATCTTAGTTATTGGTGATTTTACTGCTATGATTGGNGATCCTTCTCAGCGTAACAAAACTAGACCCCAACTAACGNTGGANGAAACGAAAGCCAATGCTGAATCTTATATTGAACAAGCNGGCCAGGTCCTGAATATTGATTCATTGAAAATCGTTTATAATTCCACTTGGCTGGATGCGATGCGTTTTAGCGATGTGATTAGATTATCCAGTCATTACACTGTGGCGCGGATGTTAGAACGTGATGACTTTACAAAACGATATAAAGCGGAAATTCCTATTTCTATTCATGAGTTTATGTATCCTCTAGCCCAAGCAATGGATTCGGTGGAACTTAAAGCTGATGTTGAATTAGGTGGAACGGACCAAAAATTCAATCTATTAGTTGGACGTGATCTTCAACGCGAGTACAAACAGGATCCCCAGGTAATTATAACCTTGCCGCTATTGGAAGGTACAGATGGTATTGAAAAAATGTCGAAATCATATGGAAATGATATTGGTTTGACTGATACGCCGGAAGATATGTATGGTAAATCCATGTCCATATCTGATGAAATGATTGAAAAGTATTTTATCCTTGCTGCCGATGCAAATACGAAAACAGTATCTAAGGTAAAAAAACAATTATCTGATTCTTCTCAAAATCCGCGTGATATTAAGCGAGAGCTTNCCAGAGCAATTGTACAACTTTATCATGGCCAAAATGCAGCAAAAGAAGCCGAACAGTATTTTGACCGTGTGATAGTCAATAAGGATGCCCCAGATGAAATGGATCAGGTAGAATTATCAATTGATACTCAATTGATTGAGGTCGTTACTAATGAAGGTTTGACCAGTAGCAAAGGGGAGGCCCGTCGTTTGATTAANCAAGGTGCCATACGTGTTGATAATGAAAAAATAACTGATGAGAGTCACATACTTTTAAAAGGAAAAGAAGTGGTTATTAAAGTTGGAAAAAGAAGGTTTATACAAATAAAATGAAGAAGTGGATTTTATCGCCGCTCACTGCGGCTTTTTTTTTAATAGGTTGTAATCGCGTTGAAGACCATGTCCAACCAGTTGATCTGACAAATAAAGTAGATAAACCAAAACTAGTTGTTTTTTTTGTTGTGGATCAGGGTATGCCATCTATACTGGAAAAATATAATCATATGTTTGTTGGTGGTTACCGCTGGTTAATGGATAATGGTGTACAGTTCAAACACACGTATCACGAGCATGGCTATACGGCTACCGGCCCCGCCCATTTTGTATTATCATCCGGACAATACCCAGGTACTGGTGGCGTAATTGGAAATCAATGGTTTGACCGAGAATTAAAAAGAGGATGGTATTGTGTTGAAGATACGCTTTCTCAAATATTGAAAGATGGTTCGACTGGTCGATCATATCGGTCTATTCAATCAACTACATTGGGTGATTGGCTCAAAAAATACAGCCCAAAATCAAAAGTATTATCTATTGCTGGCAAAGATAGGGCAGCTGTATTACAAGGTGGAAAAAATGCCGANCTTACATTATGGTATGATAGGCAAGGAGGTTGGACATCTTCGACATATTATACATCTAGATTACCAAATTGGGTGTCGAAATTTAATAGAAGATTAAATGTGCCTTCATATGTTGATTCAGTTTGGTATCCATTGATGGATAGTAATATTTACGATAATAATACAAGACCAGACTATTTTGTAGGTGAAGTCAATTGGTCTTCCAGTAAATACGACCCTACTTTTCCAATTGTGTTCAAGGAATTAGGTTTAAGTTTTCTTTTAAGCACATTCTACATTTTGCCGTACGGGGATCGGGCGGTGTTAAACCTTGGTTCTCAAGCAGTAGATGAATACAATATGGGTAAAGATAAATATACAGATATTTTATTTCTCGGACTTTCGGCTACTGACGGAATTGGACATTCTTTCGGTCCTCATTCTCATGAACAATTAGACAATTATCTTAGACTAGATAAAAAGCTGGGACAATTTATTGAGTCTTTAGAAATGTCNCTTGGTAAGGGAAATGTATTATATATCTTATCCAGTGACCATGGAGCAGTAGCTTTACCAGAGTATCTTCTGNCTCAAGGTCTTGATGCAGGCCGAATTCCCGATCCACAGCGNGATTCATTATTTANTGNAGTAAATAATGAAATTGAAAAACAATTAGGTGTAAATCAGGTTTATAGTTATGGTAATGCTTTTTATTTCGATAATGATCTGAATGAAGATGGCCGAATAATTGCAACTCGTATTATAAAATCACATTTGTCAAAACTAACAGGTATTCGATCGGTCATTACTAAAAATGAAATTTTAAATGGAGGAAAAAGTATTATTGATATTCGCTTAATCAATATGGTNCATCCAGAAAAAAGTCCGGACGTTTTCCTTATTCCAAAAAAGTACTGGACATGGCNATATCCCAGGGGTACNACTCATGGATCACCATATGATTATGATGCACATGTTCCATTAATTTTTGCCAGAAGCAGCCATAAGGCTCGAATTGATTCTTTAAGAGTCAAAACAGTTGACATTGCTCCTACAATCGCAAAATTGATTCAAATACCGTTTCCTAAATCCGTCGATGGAAAACCATTTGAAGTTTATTGAAACATAATTTTATTTCCCTATAGCTAGCGATTTCACTAAAAAATGGCAAGGCTAGGGAATTTGTATTTTTTACAATCGATTAAATCCGGTAAGTTTCTCGCTAATTTTTAACCTCGAATGAAGGAGATGACATGTCTGAAAATGTCAAAGAAATTACCTCAATGAATTTTAGTGATGAGGTATTGAAGTCTGATACNCCCGTGCTGGTTGATTTTTGGGCAGAGTGGTGTGGCCCCTGCCGTGCAATCGGACCGGTAGTTGATGAGATAGCCAATGACTATAATGGTAAAGTTAGTGTTGGCAAATTAAACGTGGACAATGAGAATCAATTGGCCATGGAATATGGTGTACGGAGTATTCCTGCACTATTAATTTTCAATAATGGTGCGGTAGTTAACCAAATCGTGGGTGCCGTTCCAAAAAATAGAATAACTGATATACTCGATACAGTTATTTCAAATTAATTAATATAGTGAATCGAAAGGTTATTATTATCGGCTCAGGCCCTGCTGGTCTAACAGCAGCTCTATATACGGCCAGAGCTAATTTAAACCCGTTAGTGTTCGAAGGAAGTCAACCTGGTGGTCAATTAACTATCACAACAGATGTGGAAAATTATCCTGGTTTTCCTGAAGGAATTATGGGACCAGAACTGATGGATAAATTCCGTGATCAAGCTACAAGGTTTGGCGCCGAATGTCATTTTAANCATGTGACTAAGGTTGATTTTAGTAAATCCCCATACAGAGTTTGGGTTGCAGATGAAGTCTATACAGCTGAAACAATTATTATCGCGACAGGCGCTTCTGCAAAAATGCTGGGTTTAAAAAGTGAGTCTGAATTGATGGGTTATGGTGTGTCGGCCTGCGCAACTTGTGACGGGTATTTTTTCAAGGATAAAAAAGTCATTGTTGTAGGTGGAGGAGACTCTGCGATGGAAGAAGCTACTTATCTCACAAAATTTGCTTCGGAGGTTCTCATTGTACATCGTCGAGATGAATTTCGTGCATCAAAAATTATGGTNGACCGTGCTTTGANTAATCCGAAAATCAAAGTGGCCTGGAATACCGCTGTGNCAGATATTCTTGGTACNCGGGAAAAGGGTGTTCATNGCATAATGCTCAAAGATACTCAAAATGGCAAANCTAGAGAGGAAGTNTGTGATGGTGTATTTATGGCCATTGGACATATACCCAATACAGATTTATTTGTTGAAGCTTTAGATTCAGATCAAGCCGGGTACATTTCTACAAAAAATGGTAGCACTGCAACAAATTTGGATGGTGTTTTTGCCTGTGGTGATGTTCAGGACCATGTATATCGCCAGGCTGTAACTGCCGCTGGNTCAGGTTGTATGGCTGCCATAGATGCAGAAAGATATTTAGAGAACTNGCACGNTTAGAAAACCTTTCGATTTATCATTTCAAAAAAAGGAGAAATGATGGATCAACAATTAAATTTAATTTTTGAGCTTAAAGACCTTAAAAAAACTTACAAAGAAAATACAGTTTTAAGTATTGGGCGTTTGCAATTCCACCGTGGTACAATTTATGGTATTGTAGGACCGATTGGTTCAGGAAAAACAACTTTATTGAATATTATGGCAGGATTTGATAGGCAATCCTCTGGAACAATTAAATATGATAATAATGAGTTTAAAACTAGTTGGTTTGGAAAAATAAAACAAAACCCGGAAATCAAATTAGCCCAATTGGAAAGTTTGCCAAAAGTAAATAAAGTATCTGAAGTTGTTAAGGCAATAGGGAATGAATCCGTTGGCCAAATTTACCCAAAATATTTACAAAGAGGATCCGCAACGTCACTACTGGACCGCAACGTTTCTGATTTATCAACTGGTGAATTATATTTGTTAAATATGGTCTCTGCTGTGGAAAGCGATCCCCGTGTTCTTATGATTGATAATTATGATATTTTTTCTGTAAAAAATATGGAAGGTAAATTCCGCAATAAGCTCCGTCAAATGAATAAAGAATTGGGTACGACAATTGTTTTAACTGCTTCTAACGATCAAAATTTAAAAACAATTGCTTCCGTTCTTATTTATCTAGATAATGGGCATGTTTCAAAAGTTAGAACTGGATTGAATAAAAGATCTGNTCGCCGANCTNAACCACGAAAATNTAATAGAACTAAGAAAAGACCAATTCGCTGAATAAATCAGTTTGTGTAAATTATAATGNTNAAGNATCTATTATAACTAANAATGATTAAATCATGGAATTAAATCGTTTTCGTGAAATANCCTCAGGATTTGCAGATANAAATGTCCTTGTGGTAGGTGATCTTATGNTAGATACATATCTATGGGGNGANATAAACCGAATTTCGCCAGAAGCACCAGTACCTATTGTAGAGGTTAAAAAAATAGAATATAANCCTGGTGGTGCAGCAAACGTGGCACTNAACCTTGCTTCTTTGGGATGCAAAGTATCTTTGATTGGGTTAATAGGAACAGATGCAGAAGGAACAATTTTAAAAAATCTTCTGGACCAACGAAATATTATCTGCACTGATTTAGTGATGAGTGAGAGCCGACCAACAACAGTTAAATCCAGAATTATCGCTCATAACCAACAAGTNGTACGAGCTGATCGAGAAATGAATAANGATCTTTCAGAATCTTCAAATNATAATTTAATTAAATCGGTAAAAGCAATAATAGAAGATGTAGATGCAGTTATTTTGGGCGATTATAATAAAGGTGTTTTGAACTTANTATCGGTTAAGGCAATAATTGATGCCGCTAATAATACCGGTAAACCAGTTTATGTGGATCCAAAAGAATCTAATTTCAATGCGTATAAAAATGTACGTCTATTCAAACCAAATTTATCGGAATTCAAAAATGCCTATATTGAGGATGAATCGTTGGAAGTAGCTGGGTTTCAATTCAAACATGAAATAAATGCAGAAATTCTTATGATCACTCGCGGTGCTGATGGCGTATCGTTATTTGATGGNTCGGATTATCATCATTTTCCAACAAAAGCCCGCCTTGTTCATGATGTTTCTGGAGCTGGAGATACCGTAATTGCTACGTTTACNTTATCTGATATTTGTGGTGCATCTNCNGANGAATCGGTTANGTTATCTAATTATGCNGCTGGTCGCGTATGCGAAGAAGTAGGTGTTGTACCCATTAGNCTCAAAATGTTGGATGAAATGCTCAGTCATCACAATAGCATTTAATTCACCAGTAATCTCACTAAATTCCAGAATATTTTATCATTGCACTTCATGATTCGCCAAATTATTATTTTTCTCACTATCACCGCAGTTGGAATCGCTCAACCGGATTTAAAGTTTGATCCATTTGATTGGATACAATATCGNCAAGTGGGGAAAGTAAATTCAATTACATTTGGCGATCGATTTGCCTATATCGGTACACAGTCAGGTGGCNTTATGAGATTTAATATTTTTGCAAATCGATTTGAAGAATCAATTACTATGGCACAAGGACTACACAGTAACACGATTACAGCTGTTCATCGATCATCCAATGGTATGCTTTGGGTTGCGACGCCTTTGGGAATTGAATTCAGTTTTAATGAAATAGGGAATTGGCGCTTTATTGATCGAAATCAAATAAGTCTTGACTCAAGAANATTCATTGAGAGAATCGGAGAATCTNAAAATAGTGTATGGCTGGGAACATCAGGGCTAGTCTATCGCCTTGATCCGGTTACTGGTGTTTTAACGGGTGTAATGTCAAATCCTGATGAAACTGTTNTCTGGAGTTCAGGATTATTACAATTGCGAACAAACCTTTCTGATATTCTAATCGATTTTACATTAATGGATGGTTGGATAACAGACCTTCAATCTTTGATTCATCCAAATGGTCAACAAATAAATATCACAACTATTACCAAAAATGCATNTAATGAAGTGTGGTTTGGAACAGAAGATGGAACAATTTTTAGAGGCGATAACACCATGAAAACATTTACCCCTCACCGCTTCAGTCTCGCCAGTAATGATATTTGGGCTATAGGCGGAGATGATTCTTTTTGGTTAGGTGGGCGATTGGGAAATTTTCAATCAGGTATTTCCTATTTGGATATAGATCGAGGTATTACTGATGTGTATTTATTTGATAATACAATTAATATGGATGAGACATCCATTTTTTCTATTTTGGAATTGAAAGAGGAAATTTGGTTTGGCGGAGAAAACACGATACTTGTGTATAATAAAAAAAAAGATTATTGGAGAACATATAATGCTCAAATAGATGGTAGAAAAAGTTGGGTTACATCAATGTTAGAAGTTGGTAAAAATATTTGGTTAGGTGGCCCTCATGGCATTTATGTTTTAAGAAAAAGCGATAAAAAAATAATAGATTCCGAAGTGAATAGTTTTTTTAAAGATATATTTATATATGATCTAGCTTTTGGAGATAAGCAAATATGGATTGGAACAGAAACCGGTATTTTTTTATATGATACTGAAAATGATTTTATACGGAATTATACTTCTTATGGATATACTGAAAGCGATGTGATATTTCCAGGGAACCCTACTGATTTCACTGCTTTTGTTAAAGATAAATATCAAATATTAACTGCCAGTAGATTGGGAATATTATCATTTAATTTTATGGATCGACAATGGTCTAATGCTGTAAATCCATCAATTTTTGGTGGATTGGAAATAAAAGCAATGGCACTTGATAATGATATTATTTTTATCGCTACCACTAATAACTTGGTTCAATATGACATGAAAAAAAATTTGTTAGATGTATATAATTATTCTTTTATTGGTCAGGTAAACGACATGTATATTAGAGACAGAAGAATTTGGTTAGGAACTACCGAAGGACTTATTTCCTATCATTACAAATGAAGTGTTACAATAAATCATTCATTCTTATTAGTCTAATATTGGGCAATTTTGTTTTTTGCCAAATGAGGCCAGGAAATCAGAGAGGAAAGGAAGTCATTCGTCAATATGGTTTTTCGATATATAGCGTTGCTGATGAAAAATCAGACTCTATTCGTGTTTTATCATATCTCTCTATTCCTAATCATGTATTACAGTTTATAAAAACAGCCAACGGTTTTGCAGCAGACTATGAAGCGACTGTCACTTTAAAAAAGAAAAAGGGAAACCAAGTAGGACGTCGCAATTGGTCAAATACTCTTAGAACTAAAGATTATCTTGAATCCACATCTAAAAAAATCATTACGATCCATTACCATGAATTCAAAGTAGCCCCTGGAGATTATATTATTTCGGCAGAAATACTTGATAAAGATTCAAATAATAGTGGTTTACNAAATCGGGAATTAAAATATTCCAAACATAAAGGGGCACTNGCTTTATATACGCCATTNTTTTTGGATTATNTTGACGGAAATTGGGGATTGGATAACAATGAAATTCCTATGTTTACTAATAGNACAGGTGAAAAAATAATAAGGACTTCGGTTTTTGTTTCTGGNAAAATAAAACCAGGTCCATATATGTTAGAAGTNAGTGTAAGCAATTCCAAAAAAAAGGAGCTATGGAAAAAGTCATTTCAAGCAAAATCNGAAAACAAATNTTTTCATGAAANNATAATTATTCCTGANGAAGTGGCTAATCAGGGATTGCGGAAAAAAGTGGATATCATTTTAACTCAAGGAAAAGATAAAAAATCAGCATNTGTAATACTCTCGNTGACTCGATCAGGGATATCTTCTACAATCAATGATATTGCTCAGGCTGTGGAAAATATGCGTTATATCCTTGAAGATGATGAGTGGAAAAAATTGAGCAAANCAAAGNATACAGAAAAAGAAGCACTTTTNCTCGAATATTGGGAAAGNCGTGATCCGACACCTGAAACTTCTGAGAATGAGGTAATGGATGAATATTTTTCCCGTNTTAATTATTCTAATGGCAATTTTAAATCATATTTNCCTGGGTGGAAAACTGATATGGGAATGATTTATATATTATTTGGACCACCTGATGATTTAGAAATATATAATGATCCTTTAAGTCGGTTATATTCTCAACGGTGGCATTATTATCGTATTAATAAATATTTTGATTTTATTGATGAAAATGGTTTTGGAGATTATCGCCTTAGAACACCGTTTTTCCGTGGTCGTAACTAGTGAAAATCCTTCTCATTCCCGGTGATGGNGTTGGGAGTGAATTGGCGGCTGAACTCCAGAAACTGATATCTGCCGTCCAATCCCTTTTCGAATTAAAAATTTCAACGCAGACTTTAGATATTAGTGAATTACATTTTCGTGATACTAATATTCTGATTCCAAAAGCCTTTAATAAAATGGCTAAGGAAGCTGATGCAATATGGTTAGGCCCGATTACAAGTCAATCTAATTTGAAAGGGTACATCCGAAAAAATATTATTCGAGAAATTTGTTCAATTCGAGGTTTTGAATTTTATTATCGTCATTTCAAACCACTACCATCCTTGCAGAAAGTTCAAACTGATAATCCAATCGATGTTTTGCTAATTGAAAATAATTTTTATTCACACACTGTATCTAGTCAATTACCAGCTAGTTTTATCAATGAGGAGAAAATAGATTTTTTAACAACCTATTATTCGCAAACTCATTTAGAATCTCTATTCTCTAAAGCGCAAGAGTTATTAGAAAGAGGGAATCGTAACAAATTGCATCTTGTATTACCTGATGAACTTAGATATAGTAGCAGCCCTTGGGTTGAGTCTGCGAGTGTTTTATCGAATCGAGGTATTAATGTACAGTGGTCTTCATTAGAGCAATTTTATTATGCCCTTTTGAGATCGCCTGATCAGTTTGATTTAGTACTAACTGTTCCACCGTTTGGGAGAATTTATTCAAGACTAGTATCATCTATGGAAGGAGGACTTGGTACGGGTTATGAATTTCATCAAACAGTGGGAGAAAAAACATTGCTGCACGTAACGCATCCGGCCAGTGGCCATTTTGTCGGTAGAGATGCGGGTAATCCAATAGGGGCTATGCTTTCATTTGGTGAATTCATGAATGCATACAATAATCCTTTAATTTGCAATGCAATACGTAGTGCGGTAGATGCAGCCATTAATGCCGGATGGGTGACACGGGACCTTGGAGGAAGTATGGGNGCGATTGAAATGGGCGACTATATTTGTTCAAAATTATCAGAAAATATAGCCAAATCCTGATATCNGATAGATTAAAACTATCTGTAGAATGTATATTTAATATTATTTATTGAATGACCAATATTATGGTAGAGCGATTTTCATACAGCAGTCTCGAAACATATAAAAAATGNCCATCACAATTTCGATTTCGGTATATAGATAAANTCGTTAAACCAGATGAAGGTATAGAAGCGTTCATGGGTAAAAGAGTTCACGAAGCGCTTGAATATTTATATGACGAAATATTAAAAGGNCGTTTGACCTTTATTGATGAAATAATTGAAAAATACCATCAAGTGTGGGAAGCAAATTGGCACGATCGAATTGCCATTGTCCGTAAAGAAAATACAGTTAAATATTATTATGAACTAGGGGAGCGATGTATTGCTTTATTTTATCGAACATATAGCCCCTTTGATCAACCTGTAGTGGGTACAGAAGTAGAATTTGTTTTCTCCATTGACGGAACTAAAGACTATATGATGAAAGGAATTGCAGACCGTGTTGATTATCATGGCAAAGGGAAATACGAGATCCATGATTATAAAAGTGGGAAAAGAATGATGTCCCAAAAGGATGCAGATAAGGATGGTCAATTGGCCACATACCAAATAGGGCTTCAATATCAATACGATGACGTGGAAGAAGTAAAATTGGTTTGGCATTACCTTCAACATGCCCAAGAGGTTCATTCACAAAGAAATTCTAATCAGATCAATCAATTGGTGCATCAGACAAAATTAAGGATCGATGAGATTAGAGGGCATATTCAAAGTGGGGACAGTTTTTTTCCAAAGGAAAGTATTTTATGCAACTGGTGTTATTACTGGGAAGAATGCCCAAAAAAAGAAATGCCGAATCCTTATCTGTAATAATAATGAAATTAAATCGACAAGAAATAAATGAATTAAAAAAATTGCTTTCTGATAAAAAATATCGGATCAATGAAGTTTTAGATAATCTATATAAAAAAATGAATATCAGCCATGAAGTGGATATGTTTATTGATGGTGCTGCAGATTTGCATTCAAAAACAGCTGGAATTGGTGGTGTCATTACAAAAAATGGCAGGGAAATATTTTCTTTCTCAGAATATCTTGATGATGCAACAAATAATGAAGCTGAGTATACTGCACTTATTGAAGGACTAAAGTATGTAATTAAATTAAATATATTAGGTATTAATGTTTATTCAGATAGCGAACTAATTGTGAAACAAATAAATGGTGAGTACAAGGTCAAAAACCCAAGAATGAAGGCACTATATCAAAAAGCGATGAATCTGTTAGACGAACTTGAGCATTGGACCATTACGCATGTTTTGCGCGAAAAAAATGAAGTTGCAGATCATCTGGCAAAAGGTGGTCGCAAAAAAGGGGGAAAATAAATACAATCCTGCTTTTTAATTAATGAAACCATAGGATTATTTAAATTAAATTTAATATTATTAATCCGAGTATAAAATTTTGAATAGCATCTGAAATGGGTTTTTTTAATTCTCTTACTAATCCCTTTAATTGGATATCCGGCGATATTGCCATCGATTTGGGAACAGCGAATACTTTAGTATATATTAAAGGAAAAGGAGTGATGATCAATGAACCATCTGTTGTTGCAAGGTCGGTTCATGATGGTAAGATCATTGCTGTTGGTTATGAAGCTAAAGCAATGGTAGGTCGCACCCATCGTGAGATTGAAACGATTCGGCCATTAAGGGATGGGGTAATTGCAGACTATAATATGACTGACGGACTAATTCAGGGCTTTATCAATAAAATCAATATGAATCGTTTAGCCCGTCCAAGAATGGTGATTTGTATTCCATCGGGTGTAACTGAAGTGGAGCGCCGAGCTGTGCGGGATTCAGGCGAGAGGGCAAACGCTCGTGAAGTATTTTTGATTGAGGAACCAGTAGCAGCAGCGATTGGTATGGGTCTTGACATTTCTAAGCCGATTGGAAATATTATTGTAGATATAGGAGGCGGAACAACAGAAATTGCTGTGATTGCCCTTAATGGTGTNGTTACAAAAGAAGCTATTCGTGTAGCAGGAGATGAAATGGACGAGTCTATTATTCAGTGGTTTCGTAATGAACACAAATTAGATATTGGCTCCTCAACTGCAGAGTCGATCAAAAANTCGGTTGGGTCAGCCATGCGTGTTAAAAGTGANATGATTGCTGTAAAAGGTCGTGACCTTGTTTCTGGTATTCCCAAGACTATTGATGTATCATCAGATGAGATNCGTCAGTCACTAAAAGATCCTATNAACNTAATAGTTGAGGCAGTAAAACNNGCCTTGGAANNNACNCCNCCAGAACTNTCTGCTGATATTNTNGATCGGGGAATTATCCTGACNGGNGGAGGGAGTATGCTCAAAGGTATTGACCAATTAATCAGAGAGAGAACTAATGTACCAGTTAATATTGGCGAAGANCCACTTCTNTCNGTTGTCAAAGGAACAGGAAAAGTNCTCGAGGATGTNAAAAAATATGAGGCTGTCTTGATATAACCATTGAATGCGGAAATTCTATCTAGCCCTTCTACGATATAAAGACCATTTTATTTTTCTNACAGCGGTAACGCTGTCCTTAACATTGCTTTTAAAGAATAATGATCCGGATATTCTTATTATCCGGGGAAAACTCACCGATTATTTTTCAATCATTTCATCCCCATTTTCTTGGATAAAAAGTATGGTTAATCTCCAGGAAGAGACGGAACTTATCCGACAAAAAAATATACAATTAACTCTAGAATTAGAAACACTAATTATGGCGCAGGAAGAAAATAATATTTTGCGTGATTTTTTAGGTTTTAAGCGTGAAAGTAATTTGAAATTGTTAGCAGCACGCGTGGTGAATATGGGAGCTTCTTCAAATTTATCTTCTATTACTCTGGATATAGGTTCAGATGATGGTGTCAAAGTGAATCAANCAGTAATAGTTCCCGAGGGAGTGATAGGTAAAACTGTGGTCGTCGGAAACAAATCAACCATTGTGCAAATAATCAAAGATGTCAATTATCGATTATCTGTTCGAATTTTACCATCAGGTAATGCTGGTATCCTNCAATTTATTTCTGATGATATTTGTGAAGTACGTGAGTTGCAAAAAAATACAGAAATTTCAATTGGNAATAAAGTAGTTACATCGGGATTCAGTCAAATCTANCCTAAAAATCTGCCTGTAGGNGAAGTGATAGAAGTGTTGAATGAGAGNGGTAGTTTTCAAAAAATTGCCAAAGTTAGAATAAAATCAAAACTGAGTACTTTGTTAAATGTTTTTATTGTAATTGAAGAATCCAATGAAGNGGACTAGTATATTATTTNCTGCCATTGGAGTATTTATGGCCCAATTTTTATTAGTTGATTTTTTATCATTGAATATGATTCGTCCTGATTTTCTTGTGNTTTATATTTTTTATATTAGTTTGGTTTATGGGAAAACGACCGGGGTATTNACAGGGTTTTTATTAGGATTNCTTTCAGATTTATCTGGTGTTGGTTCTTTTTTTGGACTTTCACCTNTATCCTTATCGCTTACTGCTTATTTAACTGGTTATTTAAATGGAAAATATGAACGCATGTTACCGTATTTATTCCATGGGNCTTGGATATCAATAATTGGTTTTCATTTTNTCATAATATCCTACGTNAGGTTTCAAAGTATATTATTATCGGATCCCATTNCTTTTTGGATTAAATGTTTTATGTCTTTTTCATATACCATGATGTTTTTGTTAATAATTCAATTTTTTTACCCTGTTAAAGAAGCGTCCCATGCTNAAATCNNNTAATTCTGTTCCAAAATCAAAATTCTGGATAATGNNCGGGATCGTGATAATGTTGCATTTAGTAGTAGTATACAGGTTTTTTCAATTACAGATTNTAGANTTTGAACTCTATAGTAAACGGGCCGAAAGCAATAGAATAAGAGCCATATCGCTTCCCGCTCCACGAGGTTTAATACTCGACCGACATGGTGAAATCATTGTCGATAATTATCCCACTTATATACTTTACGGAATTGGTGCAGAAATAAGGGATAAACAAAAAAATTATGNAATCATCAGTCGTACAACTGGCATTGATATAAAAATTTTACAAAAAAATTATAATAATTATTATCGNAACCAATTTCTTCCTACGCGAATTGCGAAAGATTTAACGATTAAACAATTAAGCCGTTTAGAGGAAGAAAAAAATAACCTTAGTGGGATTGTATATAAACAATATCCGGAGCGTATATATCACCAAAAAATTCGCGCATCCCATGTTCTGGGTTATTTAAAAGAAATGGACCAGAATATGGCCCAGGAAATGGCTTTGAAAGGAAAATATGAGTTTAGTGATTTNNTTGGATGGTCTGGNCTCGAGCAGGAATATGAATNAACTCTCAGAGGNAAAAAGGGAGTTACGTATTNTCAAGTGGATGCATANGGTCGAGANACTGGCAANCTCGNTGGTCAANATNGNATTNTAGCATANCCNGGNGANAATATTTCGACTACGCTTGATGTTTCTNTTCAGGAATTGTTAGAAAATGAATTGAAAGGTAAACGTGGTGTNGGTATCGTATCACATCCTAAAACGGGTGGCATATTGGCCTANGTAAGTNCNCCGGACTATACNCCGGANNTNTTCACNGGCTTAGTANCNAATATGGATTGGGAATNAGTTATTGCNGATACAAANCGGCCNTTATTAAATCGTGTAGCTAATGGGACATATCCACCNGGATCAATTTTTAAGATGNTNGTGGCTATCGCCCTTTTAGAAGAAAAATTGATTACNCCNCAGCTNGAAATTTTATGNTCTGGTTCATACGAATTTTATGACAGAACCTTTANATGTTGGAATGAANATGGGCATGGNAAAATAAATCTNGAGCAAGCNATNGTNCAATCCTGTGATGTATTTTTTTATAATGTAATTCAAAAAATTAATTTGAATGATTTAGCAGTATATGCAAAAAGATTTGGATTTGGGTTGGTAACCAATATTGANNTACCAGCAGAGATGAAAGGTCGCATGCCAAACAGGCAATTCATGAATAAAATCCATGGCAGGTGGGGGTGGTCGTTAGGAGCGTTATTGAATATCTCTATTGGTCAAGGGGAAATATTGGTAACGCCGCTACAAATGGTTTCATATATTAATGTTTTAGCCACTCGAGGTAAAACTAGACCTCTTCATTTAGTAAAATCCAAAAATATAGAAATACAGAAACAAAATATAAGCCAACAAACTTGGGATGTGATACAGTTATCTATGCATAAAGTTGTTACAGATNCTAAAGGAACCGGTTGGCGCTCAGACCCAAAAATTCCTGGTTTAAAAATATCAGGAAAAACAAGCACAGCNGANAATCCACATGGNGACCCCCATGCGTGGTATATNGCTTATGGNGAAAAAGATGATGAAATGATTTCAGTTGTNGTTATGGTAGAAAATAGCGGCAATGGNAGTGAAGTATCAGCACCCATAGNCANAAAAGTATTTNATCATTATTTTAATTCAGNAAAGTCAAAATTGGCAAATTTCTAATGTTACTTGATTTTCAAAAAAAAATAATTGAATCACCCNTNAGCATACTCTTAGCTNTTATCGTATTANTATCANTNGGNATTTTGACNNTATATAGTATTACCGTAACNCAAGGACAGGAACCGCCAAATGCATTAAGTAAACAGCTGATTTTTCTTATACCTGCATTTCTATTAATGATCACTATGTTACTGATCTCGAAACGTATAATTCACAAATATATTTATTTTGTTTATGGAATTATTTTAATTGCTGTAATGCTTCCGTTTTTTGGACAAAAAATAGCCGGTACATATAGGTGGTTAGATTTTGGTTTACCATTTGGACTGCAACCATCCGAAATTGCTAAATGTGTTATTGTAATTACACTTGCAAAATATTTGTCTGATCACAATTTGCAAATGAAAAACTTTGCATCAAATATTATTCCATTATTGATTGCTTTAATACCTGCGTTTATCGTTCTAAATCAACCAGATTTAGGTACAGCTTTTGTAATGATGATGCCGGTAATCCCGATGCTA
>PBBH01000009.1 GCA_002716525.1 Fidelibacterota bacterium
CGGGTGAGTAAGGCCCATCCGCTTTTCAGGGAATTTATAAAAGCAGCCGTTAAACATTTAAATGGAAAATCTTAATGGGTAAAGAGGTCAATGTTGGAAATATTGTTTTTGGTAGTGATGCGCTGCCATTGATTGCTGGACCCTGTGTAATTGAATCGTTGGATCACAGCCTGAAGATGGCTGAATCCATTAAGATGATCACCGAAAAAATTGATATGCCGTTCATATTTAAAAGTTCTTTTGATAAGGCCAACCGTACTTCAATGGATTCATTCCGCGGGCCAGATATGGATAAGGGTTTGGAAATCCTTTCGGCTGTGAAATCTGAAGTGGGTATTTCCATTTTAACTGATGTTCATCTACCTGATCAGTGTTTACCTGTTTCTGAAGTTGCCGATGTATTGCAGATCCCGGCCTTTTTGTGTCGACAGACAGATCTTCTTATGGCTGCTGGAAAAACAGGGACACCGGTAAACATAAAAAAGGGTCAGTTTTTAGCTCCAGAAAAAATGAAACATGCGGCCGAAAAAATTGCAACTACTGGTAATCAGAATATTTTACTTACTGAAAGAGGGACTTCCTTTGGCTATGGGCTTATTTCTGATATGACCTCTATCCCTATCATGCAAGAATCAGGTTATCCGGTTGTATTTGATGCCACTCACAGTGCCCAGATTCCCGGCGGTGGTGCAAAAACTGGCGGGCAACGTGACAACATCCCAATTTTAGCCAAAACTGCTGTTGCTGCCGGCTGCGATGGAATCTTCATGGAAGTTCATGATCAGCCGGATAAAGCAAAATCGGATGCAGCCACTCAATGGCCTTTGAATAGTTTGGAGGAATTACTTCGTACTTTATTAAAGATTCATGAGGTAGTTCGGTAATTGAATTACGACGCTTCAAAAGTTAAAATGGTTATTTCTGATGTAGATGGTGTAATGACTGACGGCTCCATTTACAAAGGTAAGGATGGTTTGGAGCTAAAGAAGTTTAACGTATCTGATGGCGCCGGTGTCGCATTTCTTCGTGCCGCAGGACTAGAATTAGCCCTTATTTCTGGTCGGAAATCAGAAGCTACGGCCGAGCGAGCAAAAGAATTAAAAATCGAAAATTTATATAATGGCACCTTGAATAAAATTCCACCCTATGAAGCATTAAAGCAACAATACAATTTAACTGACGATCAAATTGCATACATCGGTGATGATATAATTGATATTCCAGTAATGGAATTAGCAGGTGTACCCATTGCCACAGACAACGCTGTACCAGCTACAAAAGAAGTAGCTGTTTATGTTACTCAGAATGGTGGTGGCTATGGTGCTTTCCGCGAAGCAGTAGAATGGTTGCTTACCGAACAGGGTCGATTGACTGAAGTCATCGATTTGCTGCGGGAAAAGGTTCAAAATCAAAAGTGAAATTAATTTTCTCTTTGGTAATAGTGGTTGCCACTTTTGGCTGCGAAACTCTTGATGTGAAACGGACTGGTGAATCTCGTATTGGCCGTCCTGATGCGGAAAGCTGGGATGCCATCATTACCCTTACCAATGAAGGGGCCAAGCGAGCCGTTATTCGATCGGGACATTTAGAAAAATATAATGAACGACAATATATCCTTTTAGATCAAAATGTGGATGCTGACTTTTTTAATGAGGAAGAAATTTTTACTACCAATCTTATATCCAATATTGCGCAAGTGGACGAAGAGAAGGATTTTCTGGTGGCCATCGGTGATGTGGTGGTTGTCTCAGATAGCGGTGTTACCTTGTTTACTGATACTTTATCATGGGATAATGTCAGAGAAAAAGTATTTACTGATGATTCCGTTATTTTCATTACAGAAAACCAGGACACACTCTACGGAATTGGATTTGAGTCTGATGTGGAATTAAATAATTGGAAAATTATGAAACCAACTGGTGTATTTCANGAGGGCGAAGATGAGAAATAATCATCAGAAACTNAGTGCCAAAGGNCTNCATAAACGGTATGGNAANCGCTGGGTGGTNCGGGATGTAGATTTNAATGTNAATAAGGGAGAAATTGTNGGANTNCTAGGACCNAATGGCGCCGGGAAAACAACNACCTTTTATATGATTACGGGTATGATTAAACCGACAAAAGGTCAAATTTATCTGGATGATAATGAAATTACTAATCGCGCTATGTACCAACGTAGCCGCTCCGGAATTGGTTATCTATCCCAGGAGCCNTCTATTTTTGGNAAACTTAGTGTTGAGGATAANCTTCACCTTGTGCTGGAGATGTCAAATTTATCTAAAGAGGAGCAAGCTGAAAAAGTGGAACAACTCTTNGATGATTTGTCCATTCAGCATATTCGCAAGAATAAGGGAAGCAATTTGTCCGGCGGAGAACGCCGTCGCGTAGAAATTACNCGGAGTTTGGCCATTGACCCGGATTTTATATTATTGGATGAACCCTTTGCTGGTGTTGATCCNATCGCCGTTGAAGATATTCAGTCCATTGTTCANTCTCTGAAAGAACGGNATATTGGTGTATTAATTACGGATCACAATGTACGTGAAACACTTTCAATCACNGATCGATCATATTTATTATTNGATGGGAAAATTTTGAAATCAGGTACATCTGAATTTTTAGCGAATGATGAAGAAACACGTCGTCTTTATTTAGGAGAGAAATTCCGACTTTAATGCCACAACTAAAGCAAAGGCAATCTTTACGCCAAATTTTAACTCCCCAGCAGGTGATCCAGGCCAGTATTCTCCAGCTTAATGTATCCAATTTGGAACAAAAAATATTAGATGAACTGGAAAGCAATCCTGTTTTAGACCAGGCTGAAACACAGGATGATGAAGAGGTTAATAATTCGGAAGATGAAGAGGTTGATTTTGAGGAAGATCCCGATGAGTATGAACCCGCCAGCATTTATGATAATACTGATAAAAAGAATCGTGAATTACCAGTTCGGGAGCAGCTGGACTTTGCAGAAGGGTTGGTAAGGCAGTTGGACAACTTCAACCTATTAGACTGGGAACGTGCAATTGCGGAAGATATCCTCTGGAATCTGGATGAGAATGGCTANCTGGCAGTTGATCCANTATTAATTGCAGATCGTTATGACCGAGAACAGGAAGAGATCAAGCATGTACAGNANAAATTACAAGAATTGGATCCACCNGGNATCGCTGCCAGGGATTTNCAGGATTGTCTTTTAATTCAGTTGAAAGGGAAAGAAGAGACTTTGACATACCAGATCGTGTCTGAATATTTTGATGATTTTGCCAATCACCGTTATGACAGGCTACAAAAANATCTGGATATATCAAAAAATTCTCTTGGCAAAATTATTGAAGAAATCAGCAATNTAAATCCTCGTCCTGGGGATGGGAAAATTGGAATTGGAACTGAAACGGTCATTCCAGATTTATTGGCCGTTAAGCAGGATGGGGAATGGGTGGTAATTGTTAATGATTCTTGGATTCCAGAANTNAATTTAAGCAATGAATATGTGACAATGTTAAATCAGAAAGATTTGCCGNGGGAGACACAAAAATACCTTAAGGAAAAATTCGACTCTGCTTCCTGGTTTATCCATGCAATTGAGCAAAGGCGTCACACGCTTACTGCAGTAATGGAAGCTATCATTAAGCGGCAACAGGCGTTTTTTAAAGGGAAAATTGAATTATTAGTACCTATGAAACTCCAAGATATCGCCGATGATATTGATNTGGATATTTCTACTATCAGTCGCTCTACGCGAGGAAAATATGTGGATACACCTTATGGAATTTTTGAATTAAAATCCTTTTTTACCGAANGNTATAAACTGGAAAGNGGTGAAGAAGTCAGTACNAAAGCGATTAAAGATTTACTCAAAAAACTAATTGATGATGAAGATAAAAGTTCTCCATTGACTGATACAGATTTAGCNNATCAATTAAGAGATGAGGGTTTTCCTGTGGCCCGGAGGACAGTGGCAAAGTACAGAGAANAATTACATTTTTCTGTCGCACGATTGCGACGCNAATTAACTTATTAATAAGAGGAAAACATGCAATACAAACGTATCATTGTTGGAGATTCTGAGATAAAAGTTCCAGTATTATCACTGGGAGCATTACCTATAGCAGGGATCGCTTTATTTCTTTGGCTTATATCGGGAGTTTATGTGGTTGGCCCAGATGAGGTCGGTGTTGTGCAAACATTTGGNAAGTATTCAAGAACGGCCCAATCGGGGTTGAACTACCATTTTCCATTTCCGATTGAAAAAGTNCAAACACCCAAGGTAACGGAAGTAAAACGCATCGAGATTGGATTTCGTACTGTTGGTAAAAACCAATATCAAACGGTTGAGCGGGAAAGTCTGATGCTGACCGGGGATGAAAATATTGTTGATGCGGAAATGATTGTCCAGTATCGCATTAAGGATCCAATGGCTTATTTATTCAATTTCATTAAACCGGAAATAACCGTCAGGGAAGCATCAGAAGCATCCCTAAGAACGGTAGTAGGCCGACATAATATTGATGAAGCGCTTACTTCAGGGAAATTTATGATCCAGGAAGAAACCAAGTTCTTGGTACAAAGTATTCTAGATAAATATCAATCGGGGATTTTAGTAGTTGCAGTGCAGTTGCAGGATGTCAGTCCACCCAAAGAAGTAATTGCATCATTTAAGGATGTGGCATCAGCAAAAGAGGATAAAAACCGGATGGTAAATCAGGCAGAAGGATATCGAAATGATATCATTCCTAANGCGCGAGGTGAAGCTCAAGCCAGAATTCGTGAAGCAGAAGGTTATAAGAAAGCCCGCGTTGCCCGGGCTGAGGGAGATGTCGCCAAATTCAGTGCAGTACTGAAAGAATACCGCAAGGCCAAAGGCGTTACTGAAACACGTATGTATTTGGAAACAGTCGAGGAAATTTTACCTAATCGTGAAAAAATAATAGTGCCAGATTCAGAAAATGGAAATTTAATTAATCTATTGAATCTGAACGCAAAAGGGGATAAATAATCATGAAAAAGATACTGATTGGATTGGTAGCAATCCTTGTTTTGTTAGGGCTAACTACAGTTTTTATCGTGGATGAAACGGAACAGGTAGTTATTCTCGCATTTGGGAAACCGGTTCGTACTATCACTGAACCAGGTATAAATATGAAAGTGCCCTTTCCCCTACAGGAAAAAATCAAGTTTGATGACCGTCTTTTGGAATATGACTCTCCACCGGAAGAAATATTGAGTAAGGATAAAAAGACACTCATTGTTGATAACTATGTCCGTTGGAGGATCGTAGATGCGCTCCAATTTTTGAAAACAGTTCAAGCTATTCCTACTGCATTAAGTCGCATGGATGATATTGTATATTCTGAACTACGCCGGGAATTGGGTACTCACGATATGGTTGAAATCATTACTGAGAATAGAGAGAAACTCATGGAAATTGTGACTTTCAATAGTAATAAAGCAACCTTGGATTATGGTATTGAGGTGTTGGATGTTCGTATCCGGCGAGTAGATCTTCCGGCAGAAAATGAAGAATCGATCTATGCCAGGATGGAAGCGGAAAGGAACCGACANGCCAATAAATTCCGATCGGAAGGCGAAGAGGAAGCCCAAAAAATTCGTGCCTCAACTGACAGAGATAAAACCATCATTTTAGCAGATGCATATAAAGAAGCGGAAGGGATTCGCGGTGAAGGGGATGCAAAGGCAGTGGAANTTTATGCCAATGCCTATTCTGCCGATNCAAAATTTTATGAGTTTGTCCGTACACTAGATACGTATAAAAAAATTATCGATGACAAAACAACTTTAGTTCTGCCAGCAGATTCACGTTTGTTTAAACTGTTATTGGGAAAATAAATGGATATCAATATTCGATCGACCACCATTTTAGGTGTACGTAAAAAAGGAAAAATAGCCCTTGGTGGTGATGGTCAGGTTACTTTTGGCGACATGGCCTTTAAGCAAAAAGCTGTCAAGGTGCGGGAATTCAAATCTAGTAAAAACGTGATCCTTGGAGGCTTTGCTGGTGCCGCGGCTGATGCGCTCACCTTATTTGAAAAGTTTGAATCCAAACTCGATGAATATGAAGGNGATCTCAAGCGTNCTGTAGTTGAATTGGCTAAGGANTGGCGGACGGATAAATATCTCCGCNATCTAGAAGCNCTGCTGGCACTCATGGACAAACGGCATGCATTTATTGTTTCTGGTGATGGTAATGTCATTGAACCAGACGGGCCGATCATTTCCATTGGTTCTGGCGGTGGATTTGCGCAGGCAGCAGCNACAGCATTTATTAATAACACTACTTATCCAGCCAAAAAAATTGTGNAAAAATCACTTCAAATCGCTGCTGATTTATGTATTTATACCAATGATTCGATTACCGTTTTAGAAGTATAATGAGTCAATTTACCCCCAAAAACACCGTAAAAGAATTAGACCGGTTTATTGTTGGTCAATCCAGTGCTAAAAGGGCAGTGGCTATCGCATTGCGGAACCGTTGGCGACGACAGCAGATTGAAGGAACAATGCGGAATGAAATTGTTCCTAACAATATTATACTTATCGGCCCGACTGGTGTCGGNAAAACAGAAATCTCTCGAAGATTAGCTAAATTAGCCAAAGCACCATTTGTTAAAGTAGAGGCCAGCAAATTCACGGAGGTTGGTTATGTAGGACGTGACGTCGAATCCATTATTCGGGATTTAACTGATGTGGCTATGAGTATAGTCAAACGGGAAAAACAGAAAGAAGTCAAGACTCTGGCTGAATCGTTGGCTGAAGAAAGGATCTTAGATTCTCTTTTTCCCAGTAACGGATCTCATAAACCCACTAAAGCAGAGAAAGAACGCCACACAAAGACTAGGGATCGGCTCAGACAAAAATTATTAAATGGCGATTTTGAAGATCGTGAAATTGAAGTTGAAGTAATTGAAGAGACAACACCCATGATGCAGATTTTTGGGCCGCTCGGTGGCAATGATGACATGGGAATGAATTTGAAAGAAATGCTTTCCAATGTGATGCCAGGGCATAAAAAGCGTCGCAAAATGCCGATCTCAGAAGCTCGGCATATCCTCATTGAAATGGAGGCAAATAGCCTTATGGATCAGGAGGAACTTATGCGGATGACAAAACAAAAGGTGGAAAATGACGGTATTGTCTTTTTGGATGAAATTGACAAAATCGTGGATAAGAATAGTGGTGCCTCTGGACCTGATGTTAGTAGAGAAGGTGTTCAGCGGGATTTATTGCCGATTGTTGAAGGTAGCACGGTGCCGACGAAATACGGTATGATTAAAACTGATCATATCCTTTTTATTTCAGCAGGGGCATTTCATGTTTCCTCGCCATCAGATATGATTCCTGAACTTCAAGGTAGATTCCCAATCCGGGTGGAAATGAATAAATTGACTGTAAACGATTTTGTTAAAATTCTGAAGCATCCTGAATCATCTTTGATCAAGCAATATATGGCTTTACTGGGTGCAGAAAATGTTACCTTAAAATTTAATACGGATGCAATTAGGGAGATTGCAAAGATCGCCGCTGAGGTAAATCAAAAAATGGAAAATATCGGCGCCAGAAGATTGCACACAGTAATGACAACATTATTAGATGGATTTATGTTTGAAGAATACAGCGGTAGAAGGAAAATAATTACAATTACCAAAAAAATGGTTGATGATAAATTAAAAAACATTGTTGAAGATCAAGATTTGAGTAAATACATATTATAAAGAATGTGGATTAAGTAATTAGAAAGTAAAGTTGAAAAAAGATTTTTTACATATTACCGATTTTAATACTGAAGAAGTTTGGGAGACTCTTGAATTAGCAAAGGTGATTAAGGTCAAACTGAAAAACGGGGAAGAATATAAACCATTCAAGGATCAGTCATTGGCAATGATTTTTGCTAAACCATCGGCTCGTACACGAGTATCATTTGAAACAGGATTTTCCCGCCTTGGTGGACATGCACTTTACCTCTCTCCCAGCGATATTGAGATTGGAAAACGGGAAACAATAAAAGATATTGCCCGCGTATTCAGCGGGTATAATGATATGATTATGGCGAGACTTTTTGAGCATGAGCATATTCTTGAACTTGCTGAATATGCTTCAATTCCGGTGGTAAACGGCCTAACAGATTATAACCATCCTTGCCAGATCATGGCTGATATTTTGACTGTTTATGAACATCGTGGAAATCTAAATAATATGAAAATTATTTATGTGGGCGATGGGAATAATGTCGTTCATTCCTGGTTGCATCTAGCAGCCCGTATCCCAATGTACTTTAAATGTGTTTGTCCGGAAGGATTTGAACCGGATCAAAAAACAATTAAGTTGGCTGAAGATACCGGTATATCTACGGTGGAAATCAGCAATGATCCAAAATCAGATATTTCTGGTGCCGATGTGATCTATACTGATGTATGGGCGTCAATGGGGGAGAAAGAAGAAACAGAAATGCGCGAAAAACTTTTTGCGGAATTTCAAGTGAACTCGGCGATGATGGAATCCACCGGTAAAAATTCTTTGTTCATGCACTGCCTTCCTGCTGAAAGAGGCCGGGAAGTAACTGATGCTGTAATGGAGTCGCCTAATTCCATCGTATTTGACCAAGCTGAAAACCGGTTGCATGTACAAAATGCCATCATGGTAAAAATTGCCGGGAAGGCGTAATTTAATTCAATAGTTATGACAAACTCTGAGCTTAAAATAATCGCTAATCAAATTCTTCGCGAAGAAGGGCAGGAATTGATCAATGCTGCGGATCGAATTCAAGATAACGTTGTTCAGGCTTTCGAGATCATAAAAGATCACCCCGGTAAAGTAGTGATTTGTGGTATGGGTAAGTCTGGACTCGTTGCACAGAAAATTGCGGCCACATTGTGTAGCATCGGTACAAAGGCTGTGTTTCTCCACGCTGCGGAAGCAGTTCATGGTGACTTAGGTATCTATGCTCCAGGAGACCCAACGATTCTTATATCAAAAAGCGGTGCCACAGAAGAATTAATGAGATTAATCCCCATTTTGAAAGAATTTGAATCACCTTTAATTGGAATAATAGGAAATATGAGATCTCCCTTAGTTGATCAAATGGATGTTGTGCTGGATGCTTCTGTAAAAAAAGAGGCGGACCCATTGGGAATCGTTCCTACCTCTAGTACAACACTGACAATGGCCATCGGTGATGCCCTAGCTGCTGTGTTGATGGGTAATCGTGGTTTTAATCATGAAGATTTTGCCAAACTACATCCCGCTGGTGATTTAGGGCGGCGACTTCGGTTAACTGTGGCCCATATTATGCAACCAATTGAAAATGTTGCAGCGGTGATGATAGATGACCCTGTAAGAAAAGTAGTCATTGAAATGACAGAGAAACCGCAAGGGGGAGCGTTGGTAATGGATGGTGATAGCCTGCTTTTAGGTATTGTCACCGAAGGTGACCTGCGCCGCTGTTTAGCAAACAATGGTGATATTGATCAATTAAAAGTCGCTGAGGTGATGACTTCAAATCCAATTTACATTTCTAAAGATGCTTTGCTAAAAGATGCTATAACTTTAATGGAAGATCGGAAATCTCAAATATCTGTATTACCGGTTGTCAACGGCGGTGGGAAGTCCTGTGCCGGTTTACTGCGCCTTCACGATATCTATCAGACGCACTTGTTTTAAATATTATTTATATGATTCCCATCTGACTTCATAGGTTCGATAGGAAACTTTGTCTCCTTCAGATAGGGGAATTACCAATTTAAATTCACTTACAGATCCGGGTTCGAGAGCGGTATTTGCTCGAATACCACTAAAATATTTTTGTTTTTTCCCAGTAACAAAAACAGAATCTTTTTGAATGAGCATTGTTGTGGAGGACCAAAGGTTAGCAATCACCCGTACAAAGTCAGCCCGTTTTGCACCAATATTTTTAATTTTTCCGGTTATTTCTTCCCGATCTGGAAAGGCGTTTACAAAAGGTTCACCCGTTAGCTCAACCTTGGCATTTGGAGGTAAATCATCTGTAATATTTACGATGCGATCACGTTCGATAGCCAACTGTCCAATAGATGTTTGAACGATAATTCCTAAATCATCTTCTTCAATAATTTCACCGTTTACAATAGTCCCATTTTGTAGTTCAATACGATGTCGCAATTGTGGAATTTTAATTAAGTTGAGTAATTCCTCATCGATTGTTGGTATGGGNCCCCTACCTTTTTCGTAAACGGANATNACTCGTTTAAGAGAATCNATTTGTTGATGAAGTATGTCAATACTGGATTTCAATTCAAAAAAAGGTTCATCGAGAGGNAGTTTATCTGNTTTATCNCTCATTTCACGTACTTCAGGTAATGGGACCANGCTTTCGTCAACTNTTGTATCTGGTATTTGNACTGAATTTGAATCTGTTGCAGTAGTTNTATCAAGTGGCGCCGCAATAACTGTGNTATCCNCNGCATCTTGAGAGAAAAGGGCGCTGAAAAACAAAATAAGTACTGGAATNTTATTCATTCAANATAACTGCTTTTTGATGTGCTTCGAACGTCCTCCGGTGGATTTCNTGTTCGTATGTTTCATATACNCCCAAATTTTTCACAGTTTGGATAACGGCAGAATGCAGATTGAATTGATTNGGATCAGATAAAATTGGCATAAGGGATGGGATTACAGTNTCATCACCTAAGTCTGAGAGTTTATCAATTGCCTTGACACGAATATCTNGNGGATAGGCATCATTCATGGCAATTTCTTTTACTGCTTTTTGAATACTGGGGTCCTTGAATTCACCCAGTGCTTCCAAAAGCGTATTCAGTAAGTTNTAATATTGATCTTTACCTGAACGGTAAGTTTGCAGTAGTGCGAGGATTAGATTNTCTTCCTTTACACCTTTCATAGTATTTAAGGCGAAATCCTGAACTTCTAAATTAGTCTGAGGGTCCCCCAATAATTCTGCAAAGGCACCAGCCACCTGGGATGGGTCTTTTTTCCCAAGAATCTCTAANGCGCGATTGCGAATNCCCAGATTAACATTTGGATCCCTTGAAATTTGTGTAAGAATGGGGACCACTTCATCAGTTCCCAATGCNCCCAGTGTTTCTGTCAGCAGTCTTTCCGTGCGATTATAATTGTTTCGGCTAATNTCGTATAGGTCTAGCAATGCAAGGACCTGATCTTTAGTGCGGACCTTATTTAAATTCTGTACCAGNGCCATTTGCAACGAATTAGTCTTTTCTTCTACTTTNTTCATGGCATTTACCATGGCGTCTGCAGCTCGAGGGTCATCTTTGAATTCGGCTAATAACTCGATTGAGGCTACCATAAAAGTCACATCTAAAGCNGCNGCTTCACCCACCGTTTCANTAATNGCATTTAAAGCGGTAGGATGNTGGGTTTCNGCTAGTGCTTTTCCTGCAGNTATCCGTACNTCAAATGGTTGATTGGTGTCGTTATAAATCGCAATCATTTCTTCAATGGCTTGGAGTTTTCCTTCACTGAAATCTGTTCTAAGTTTTTCAATCAACTCATAGGAAATATCATCACTATCATCCTTTCCAGGCCAGAATTTCTTTAACATGGAACACCCCTCAAGAAAAAGGAATAAAGAAAGAATTATAATGGTAAGATTATGGCGTTTCATGAGTTTCCCAAAATTTTAATTTCAGATCATGTCCATCAAATATTGCATAAGTAAAAAAGCTTAGCCAGTCTCCAAGAATCAATAATTTACCACCATTAAGTGTTAATTCCTTTGCCTGGTGGTAATGGCCGGTAATAAAATAATCAAACCCTTTTTCCAACCGTTTTTGTGCATGAATCGACATTTCATCTAATATCTTTTTGTTGTATTCCTTGGAATGATGATAATGTTTTCCCTTTTTAGAGACCCACTCACCAATCCTATATCCCAGTCGCGGATGAAGCATCCGGTAGGTCCAAATAAATAAACGGGAATGAAGCAACCCTTTTAATAGTCGATAACCTTTGTCCCACGATAAATAACCATCTCCATGAGTCACGTAAAACTTTTTGCCATTAAGATCGAAAGTTGTATCCGAAAAATAAGTATGATCAAACAGAGTTTCGGTAATGAAATCACGGACCCAATAATCATGATTTCCAAGAATAAAATGTACTTTTATCCCTTCCTCACGTAATTTTAATATTTCGTGGTAAAACGGAAAAAATACTTTGGGTATCACATCTTTGTATTCAAAATAGAAATCGAAAAGGTCACCATTTATTACAAGCGTGCCGCCAGATTTTTTTACATGATGTAAAAATTTGAACAGTATATCTTGTCGTTTTACCTCAGATTCTGTTCTTTCCAGCATTAAATGGACGTCGGAAATAAAATAGACTGGCAAATCCATATAGGCTAAAATACTGTTTTATCGAGGGGACAGTCAATCTTGAAACTGGAAAAGTTAAATAAATTAAATTTTAACATTTTTTGTTGAATATCGTCGAAATTCAGGAACTAACGAATTAAATTCGAATATATAATAATATGATACGCATTATTTTCCTCATCATCTTTGCATCATCATCGATGCTCAGCGCACAAACCTCCTTCGGTCAAAATAAAGTACAATACAGGGATTTTGATTGGAATTATATTTCATCACCTCAATTTGATATTTACTATTACGGCGAGGAAATTGAATTAGCGCATTTTACAATGGCAGCTGCTGGCGAGGCCTACGAACAAATTGCAAAACACCTGCGCTGGAATTTGAAAAAACGGGTCCCCATTATTGTTTACCATTCCCACAATGAATTTCAACAGACAAATGTAATTGCACAATACATGCAGGAAGGGATTGGTGGTGTAACGGAATTATTCAAGAATCGAATTGTCATTCCTTTTGAAGGGGATTATGCTGCATTTCGCCATGTTATTCACCATGAATTGGTCCACGCGATGATAAACGATTTAGTATATGGTGGTAGAATGCAAAATGTGATTTCGGGTCAAATAAGGCTCCAAATTCCATTGTGGGCAAATGAAGGGTTAGCAGAATACCTTTCTTCAAATTGGGATACACAAGCGGATATGACAATCCGTGATTTAGCCATCAACGAACGTATCCCAACCATACGTGAACTAGAATACTTTTTAGCCTATAAAGGGGGTCAATCAGTTTGGCGGTTTATTGCCGCCAAATACGGTCGTGAAAAAATTGGCGAAGTATTTCAAGCGATGAAACTGAGAGGGACAGCAGAAGCAGGATTTAAAGAAGCCCTTGGTATGGACTTTGAAGAATTAACTGAACAATGGCATAAATACATTAAAAAGGAATATTACCCCGATGTGGCTGGAAGAGATGAAGTCAACGATATTGCTAAACGGCTGACTGATCACAAAAAATCCAAGAACTTTTATAATGTTTCACCCACCATTTCTCCGGACGGGAGTAAAATTGCAGTATTATCTGATCGGTCAGGATATATGGATATNTATATTTTGGATGTTGTGACAGGGAAAAAAATCAAGCGGTTAATCAAAGGAANCCGATCAATCAATTTTGAAGAATTGAAATTTCTCCAGCCCGGAATTAGTTGGTCTCCAGANAGCAAAAAAATTGNACTTGCAGCCAAATCCGGTGCACATGATGCCCTTTATTTGATTGATGTAGATAANGGTAAACAGAAGAAAATAATTTTTGAATTGGATGGTGTTTTTACCGCATCTTGGAGTCCAGATGGNAAACAGTTGGCTTTTGTTGGGAATGAAGGTGGCGCCAGTGACATTTATATCTATNATCTTGATAATGAAAAACAAATAAATATAACCGATGATATTTTTTCTGATACTGAACCGTCTTGGAGCCCAGATGGTAAAATGATTGCTTTTGTATCGGACCGTGGCGGACTAAGTAATAACGGTAAAACTACTGCCAAGGACATGATTAATCATAAATACGATCAAAAGGATATTTATACCATTGATGTTTTATCTGGGAACGTATCTCGTATCACCGAGACCGATTATAATGAAAATTATCCGATTTTTGCCCATACGGATAATAAACTGTTTTATACTGCAGATTATCAGGGGACATGGAATCTTTTTCGCCATGATTTCAATACAAATGAATCCCAAGCAGTCACAAATTTACTCACTGGACTTTTTCAGTTAAGCTTAACCCAAGATGATGCAACAATGGTATTTACTGGTTATTCCGGGCTGGGCTGGGATGTTTATCGCATGAATAACCCCCTCAGTTTGGACTCTACTGAGCTTTCTCCTACTAATTTTATTTTGAACCAGGAAGAAAATGATAAAGAAGAACTTGTTGACTTAAGAAAACATAAAAGAAGAGGAAGTGACGCCAATACAACCGATTATNCGACATATATTTTTGCCTGGGAATTTGAGCATTATAACNACNATCAATCTTTAGATAATAA
Organism: Fidelibacterota bacterium; assembly: GCA_002716525.1. Classification (GTDB taxonomy): domain Bacteria; phylum Fidelibacterota; class Marinisomatia; order Marinisomatales; family TCS55; genus TCS55. Next base: position 14,413 of record PBBH01000009.1, read on the forward strand.
ACCATTNGAGTCCAAACCGGATTCAGCCTATAAAAAGGATAATGGAGAATATATTCCNCAGGTTTACAAAACCCTTTTCAGTTTAGATGTGGCNCAAGGACANTATGGGTACAATAATGTATTTGGCCATCAGGGATTAATTGTGATGTATTGGAGNGATATNATGGGTGATCACCAAATATCTGCGGCTATGCAATCCCAGATTTCATTATCTAATAGTGATTATTATTTGAATTACGGCTACCTAAAAAAACGGACGGATTACTATTTCACTTTATTCCACCAAGCAGATTTCTTTTTTGCTGGATACTCTATAAATGAAATTAATACACTCACAGAATTAACAGCCCGAATGCGTCATTTTGGATTTGCCGCCATGGNNTCACGACCTTTTAATCGCTTTCACCGNATCGATGCCGGNGTCNTAATTCATAATNTGGAATATAAGTTATTTGAAATTGATCCATTACTAAATCAAAATAATATTGTACAAGATGATGGTTTCATCTCGGCCAATCCTACTGTGAGTTATGTATTCGACAACACTGTTTTTGGCTATACCGGACCGGTAGATGGATTTCGNCAAAATACAACTATTGAATTTAGTCCTGCTATGGGTAACAAGGGGATTTCCTACCAAAAGATCAAAATTGATATGCGCAAATATCATATGGTGACGAGAGATTATTCATTTGCCGGACGAATATATTTTGGTNCAAGTACCGGTAAGAATCCGCAGAAATATTTTTTAGGAGGAATGCAGAATTGGCTTTTAGGTACAGGGACGACGGATGGTGTTAGAGACGATGAAACAGGAGAGTCCCGCTGGCGCAATGTTATCCTAGATAGTCAAAATAATACGCTGCTTCAGGATATTTATTTTTCAGAATTTGCATATCCTTTGCGGGGAGCCCGTTTCTCGGAGCGATTTGGGACNAATGTATTTTTGGCCAATTTTGAATTTCGATTCCCTTTTATCCAATATTTTCAGCTAGGCTTTCCGAAAATTCTTTTAGGAAATATCCGTGGTCACATTTTTATGGATATTGGAGCAGCCTGGGATGATCCACGGGAGTTTACAGACTTTCCGTATTTACAAACAAAATACGGTAATAATTTACCAGATCAATTTTCTCCCTGGGTCAANTCCATCGGTTATGGTATTAAATTACCGGTTCTTATGCTTTTCCGTATTGAAGCGGCCTATGACTGGACCGATAGTGGATTTTCCAAACCCCAATGGTATCTTTCCATAGGGTATGACTGGTAAAGTGTACTGCCTTTCAGCTTGATTCTGCACTCAGCCTGACTCAATTTCCCACACATATATGTCCAAAATAAAATCTAAAACTGTATATCTATGCTCGNCCTGCGGGAATGATCATCCCAAGTGGTTTGGCCAATGCCCTTCTTGCAAGGAATGGGGTACGCTCAGTGAATATAAAGTGNCTAAAAACCGTNCTAAAGCAGATAATGGTCAGGCTCGTGAAACACGAAAATTNGAAGATATACTTATTGNNGGCGAANTAGAACGANTCCCTACTGGTATTTCAGAAATGGATCGTGTGNTAGGTGGAGGAATNCTACCTGGCTCGCTAGTATTATTGGGNGGTAAGCCTGGNATTGGGAAGTCTACTTTAGCTCTGCAGATTTTACCCGCATTCAAAAAACCTGCTTTATATGTATCAGCAGAAGAGAGTGAGAGTCAGATTGGTTTGCGGGCGCGACGATTAGGAGTGCAATCAGATACATTACATTTGTCATCTGAAAACAGAATTGAAGGGATCTTGGACCAGATTTCTTTGATCAAGCCAGAATTGATTGTGGTGGATTCGATCCAAACGATTTTNAGTGCAGAATTAGNTTCTTTGCCAGGTTCCACTAGTCAGATACGAGAATGNGGGCAACAACTTCTTCAATTGACGAAACAACTTAATATTGCCATCATCATTATTGGGCATGTGACNAAAGAAGGTATAATTGCCGGGCCTAAAATGTTGGAGCATATGGTGGATACAGTTTTATATCTGGAGGGAGATGAGCGTCATGATCACCGCATTCTTCGTTCTGTTAAAAACCGTTTTGGCGCTACCAATGAAGTGGGCATTTTTCAAATGGAAAATAATGGTTTAGTGCAAGTGGACAACCCGTCTGAACTTTTTTTAGCAGAACGTCAGAATGATATTACTGGTTCCGCTATTTTCCCCTCTTTGGAGGGTAGCCGACCAATTTTAGTTGAAGTNCAGGCATTGGTTTCCAATGCCAATTTTGGTACGCCNCAACGGAATGTGAACGGTTTTGATTTCAANCGTCTNGCCATGCTAATAGCAGTTCTTGAAAAACGATTAGGAACTCNCATGGGTACGAATGATGTTTTTGTAAATTTAGTTGGTGGNCTTAAAGTGNATGATCCTGCTGCTGATCTGGCAGTNATTACAGCTGTTGCTTCNGCAGCCCGTGATCAAATGNTTTCTAATTCANTTGTTTTAATNGGTGAAGTTGGCCTTGGTGGAGAAGTACGGTCTGTTAGCCGGCTAGAAATACGCATCAATGAAGCGAAATCTTTNGGCTTTAAAACAGTGATCGCACCGGCGACCAATGTGAAACGCATAAGTAAACATCTAAAAGGAATAAAGGTATCCGGTATTTCCAGTGTAGTTGAAGCTTTCCAGATTTTATTTTAATGCAATTTATAATATCCCATTGGGCAAAGGGCACTTCAGCCCGTTGCGGGGTAATTAAAACCCATCATAGTGAAATTCAAACACCTGTTTTTATGCCAATCGGAACCCATGGAGCAGTTAAAACAATTGATCCTGAAGTTCTTTTACATTTGCATACACAGATTATTCTTGGGAACACCTATCACTTATACCTTCGACCTGGCCATGAATTGATTAATAAGGCTGGTAGTCTTCATGCATTCATGAATTGGGAAAAATCTATTTTAACTGATAGCGGTGGATTCCAAGTTTTTTCCCTGGCGCAATTAAATAAAATCTCTGATGAAGGGGTAGTCTTTCAATCCCATCTTGATGGCAGTCGGCACTTTTTTACACCTGAATTATCCATGGGTATTCAGCGCAACTTAGGAGCTGATATTATTATGGCTTTTGATGAATGCCCTGCGGCAGAATCCGATCGAGCAAGTGTTGAGAAGGCAGTTGAACGAACAACTCTATGGATACAACAATGCCATAATTATTTGAATAATCAGGCCCCTTTGTATGATTGGGAGCAAACACTATTTCCAATCGTTCAGGGCAGTATTTACAAACAAATGCGGGAAAGAAGTGCGGAAGCATTAATTCCTTACGCCGATTGTGGTATGGCTATTGGCGGCTTAGCTGTGGGAGAAGAAAAAGAATCTATGTTTGAAACGGTGGGTCAAATGAATGAATTACTGCCTCAGGATCAACCGCGATACCTTATGGGAGTTGGGCGTCCAACTGATTTAGTCAAATCAGTCAGCAGTGGTATGGATATGTTTGATTGTGTACTCCCAACGAGAAATGCTCGTAATGGGCAAATGTTTACCAGTAAAGGAATTATAAATATTGAGAATAATCGATATAAAGATGACTTTGGAACATTGGATCCCGATTGTAATTGTTATACATGCCAAAATTTTAGTTGCGCCTATCTGCGTCATTTATTCAATATAAAAGAAGTATTGGGTATGCGCTTGGCTACCATCCATAATTTGACTTATTATATGACACTGATGGAAAAAATACGATCCACCATCTCTGCCGGTGATTTTATACCCTGGTCCAAAAACTATTTAGGTGAAATGTCTGTTCATAAAGGAATGTAGATTGAGATTTGTTTCTATATTAATCCTAACGGTTGCTTTCAATTATGGGCAGAATCTAAAAGTAAGTTTTATGCGTTTTTATGGTAACGATCACGATTATATGGCTGATATTCGTCTTTTGGCAACCAACCGTTTTGGGCAGCCTCATATTCAGGTTTTTTATAATGATCGTAAAGTCCCTGTTTTAAAAGAGTGGATCAATGTAGAAGGAGAATCTCTTAAACAAGAATTTTTAGAATATGGCAACGATAATAAATTGGTCCGGCGATATTTTTTAAACTCTGATCAAAAGCCGGACAGTTTGATCCAATTCGGCATGGATGAACCCTGGTCAGAAGAATTCCGCAAGGTCTCAATCGAGCAGAGCTACAACTACTATGAAGGGCAAGAATCAAAATTCATTCTTAATAAGGCAGATCAAATACAATCGATACAGTTCATCAATGTTCGGGGTGAACAATACGGAGAAATTAATTTTATATACGATCATCTAGGGTTACTCAGCGGTGAGGTTTGGACATCATTACCTGATGAGCTAGTTATCCGCAGGTTCGCCTATGAAGTAGATATGCTTGCGAACCGCAAAGAAATTTGGGAGTATGATCGCAATGGACAAGAATTAAGCCATATAGCTTTGACACAACCTCCTGCGAGCGCATTGTATAAAACACCACCACCTAGGTATGGAAATCGACTCGATGAGATATCAATTTTATTAGAAGATATTCGGGAGAAAAAATTAAATGTACCTTTTGATATATTTATACCCAAAACTGACTATGATTTAATGATTTTAACCAATGGTGACAGTTTAATGATCCATTTAGTAGAATTGGGTATACAACGTGTTAAATTTATAATTGTAGGCGAAAAAGATGAATTAACTATGCCCAAGTTTCGAGTGGAATCAATCACTTCTAGGTACGGAGAACGCATTTACCCCTGAACTTGCATTGCGATAAACACAGTGGGTAAATTGTCTACTCTATAACCACATACTAGAGGATTGAATGAAGTTTTTGAGACATTATACCTTCACCGCCTTTTTATTTCTTGCATTTGGGTGGGCACAATCCTACCCGCCCCCAACTACGTTAGTAACAATACCTTCTGCTGGTACACTTGTACGTGGCAGTTATGCGATGCAGATGCGGATACAAAAGGATGGAGGATTTACCACGTCGTTGCGTGCTGGCCTTACTGACCGATTTCAGTTTGGTCTTTCATTTGGTTCAGCCAATTTAATTGGAGATGACAGCCTAATATGGTATCCCCGACCTGAAGCACATTTAAAATATCGTCTGATTGATGAGACTGAATCTGTGCCTGGGGTCTCAATGGGATTGGATACACAAGGGATGGGAAGTTTTAATTCTGCCGATTCCTTAATGCGGTATGATGTAAAGGCTATGGGATTTTTTATGGCCGCCAGCAAAAATTGGGTAACACCATTAGGTAATCTTGGTATACATGCCGGAACAAACTATAATTTTGCAGAAGTGAATGATGGTGATAAGGATATAAATTATTTCTTTGGAATGGATATAGAATTCAATCCAGAATTTTCCGTGCTTATGGAATATAATGCAGCCCTTAATGAAAATGATATGACAGCCAAGACCATGTCTATCAGTCGCGGAGGTTACTTGAATGCAGCTATCCGGTGGACATTTGTAGAGCATCTACATATTGAGATGGATTTTAATAATCTTCTATTTGATGATGAGAAAGTGGATTATTTCCAGCGTGAATTAAAAATCACATATATCGAATATTTTTAATGATCCTAAATTGGTTAATCCCAATTCTGTGGATTGGTGGTCTATATGCGCAAACCAATTTAGAAAAAGGATTAATCGCTTATAACCGTAAGGCTAAAGGGAGCATTGAGGATCGGGCACAGCCGGCAGCAATTAATGAAGCGATCAAATACTATCAATTAGCTTTAGATGAACCAGATGCGGAAATAGATGCTGCTATTGGACTATTAAAATCCTACTACTTTAAAGGGAAATATGTCAGTAGTATAAAAGATGAACAAAAAGCCGTTTTTGATAAAGCAATAAATCTAGCATTAACCTATATAGATCGATATCCACAGAAACCCGGTTTCCATTATTGGTATTTAACAAATTTAGGGAGTTGGGCGGAGGTTTATGGCATTTTGACTGCTGCTCGAGAAGGCGTAGCTGAACAAATGAAAGACCATGCCATGAAGATTATTGCATTAGATCCAGAATACGAAGATGGTGGCGGATATCTGATGTTGGGCGCCGTCCATTTCAAGTCACCCTATATACCATTTATTTTATCATGGCCTGATAATGAAGAAGCGGTAAAATGGCTGCAAAAAGCATTTACAACTGGCGAAGCGACCCCTGTCCAGAAAGTGTATTTAGCTCAGGCACTTTATAAAGAAAAACAAAAAAATAAAGCTATTGCGATTTTGCAAGAAGTAATCAACATGACTCCTTCTTTGGTTGAACCTGTAAGCGATTGGGAGCAGATAAAAAAAGCCAGAGTCCTACAGCAAAAATACCAATAATAAATATTTATCTATGTCTGATTTAAAAGAAACGCAAATTTCTTCGGAGAAAATCTTTTCTGGTCGATTGATCAACCTATATTTTGACCAAGTTAAGTTACCCAATGGTGAAACCAGCACTCGCGAATGGATTGACCATCCAGGGGCTGTTTGCCTTATTCCCATTTTAGCTGATGGGAATCTATGTTTAATTAGACAATTCCGATATGGTCCGAGAGAGGAATTCATTGAAATCCCAGCTGGAAAGTTAGATAATGGAGAAGATCCGGTAGATTGTGCTTACCGTGAGCTGGAAGAAGAAACGGGATTTAAGGCAAATAAGCTCACTTTTTTAACTAATATTCATCCCGCTATTGGTTTTTGTAATGAAAAGATGTGGATGTACCTAGCTGAAGACTTGGAGAAAACAGAGAATCGACTTGATCGGGATGAATTTCTTGAATTGCTTCCCACGCCACTTAATACTGCTTTGGATTGGGTCTTATCTGGTAAAATTACCGATGTAAAAACGGTGATCGGTATTTTGTGGGCCGAACGTATTCTCAAACGTTCATAATATTTCTCCACTATGATTGAGGACCTTTCAAAAAAAGTCAAAGCCAAGGCAAAAGAACTAGGCTTTGAAAAAGTCGGTATTACCAATGCTGAGGCGACTCCTGACGCAAAAAACAACTTGGATCAATGGTTAATGGCCGGCAATCATGCTACAATGGAATGGATGGCCAAAAACAACGAAACGCGGGGAGATATTCACAGGTACTTCCCTGATGCAATGTCAGTGATTTCTGTGGGGATGAATTATTATGTAGGCAATAACCAAGCTAGCATTCAATCTGATTATAAATTTAGTAATTATGCCTGGGGTGAGGATTATCATCAAGTGCTGAAAAAAAAGCTGTTTGAGTTATTAAAATGGTTGAAAGCAGAGAGTGCAGATATAAATGGTATCGCATGTGTAGATACTTCCCCGGTAATGGATAAAATCTGGGCTCAAAAAGCAGGATTGGGGTGGCAGGGAAAGCATACCAATCTGATTACTCGCGATTACGGCAGCTGGCTTTTCCTGGGAGAATTAATTGTAAATACCAAAATGGAATATGATACCCCATTTTACGAAGATCTTTGTGGTACTTGCACCGACTGCATTGATGCATGCCCTACACAAGCACTGGATTCATATCAGATTGATTCGGGCAAGTGTATTTCTTACCGTACGATTGAACATCGGGGTAATTTTAATGAGGGAGAGGCAGAGTTGGATAGTTGGATATATGGGTGTGATATTTGCCAGCAAGTCTGCCCCTGGAATGAAAAATTTGGACAGATAAGTAATGAACCCGCTTTTCAACCTCGACAGGAAATTTTAAATTGGTCAAATGAAGATTGGGTTGCCCTGGATGAAGATCAATTTCGTAAATTGTTCAAAGGTTCAGCAGTAAAACGCACCAAATTTTCTGGTTTAAGCAGGAATATTTTAATGAACAGGAATAAAGGTACTAAGAGACAAAATTGATTATGTGCTACTGGATAAATAATAATCAATTTCCATTCTTTCTTATTTTTGTGCCTTTGTATTTCAAAAGAGGTATTTAATATGAAAAAAGTTGGAGTTTTATTATCGGGTTGTGGGGTCAATGATGGAGCGGAAATCCATGAATCTGTGATTACAATGTTGGCGCTGGATCGGGCGGAAGTGGAAATGGTTCTAATGGCGCCTAATATTGATCAAATGCATGTAGTCAACCATTATACGGGGCAGGAAATGGATGAATTTCGGAACGTGCTTGTAGAATCCGCTCGGATTGCCAGGGGAGAAATAAAAGATATGGCTGAGGTCACCGGAAACGATATGGATGCCTTGATTATGCCAGGTGGTTTTGGAGTAGCCAAAAATCTATGCGACTATGCTATGGCAGGTGCGGAATGTTCTGTCAATCCTGATGTTTATCGTTTAGTCAGTGAGGTGCACCTTTCCGGTAAGCCGATTGGTGCAATCTGCATTGCTCCGGCAATGATGGCTAAAATTTTGGGCGAGCAGAATGAGTCCGCTGAAATGACTATCGGTTCTGATGAAGTTACGGCTGGAGATATTGAAAAAATGGGTAGCACGCATATAGCGTGCCCTGTTTCGGATATGGTAGTGGATAAAGATAATAAACTTGTAACCACACCGGCCTATATGGAAGCCAAGTCCATCAAAGAAGCGGCAGAAGGGATTGAAAAGCTGGTGGCGGAAGTTTTATCTATGGTTGAATGATAAAAGTTGCCAAACTATCTGAGATTCCTCAATGTGGGAGTAAACTTGTTATGGTGGGGGAAACGCCCGTAGCGCTATTCAATATCAAAGGAAAGATTCATGCCTGGGATAATCGTTGCCCACACCGAGGTGCGTCCTTGGCAGATGGAAATATTACAGAAGATGTGATTCAATGCAAATTCCACCTTTGGAAATTTGATGTCAATAAAGCTTGTGCGGTAGCGAACCCTGATATAAAAATAAAATCTTATGATGTGGAAATGCGAGGTGATGGCATTTATTTGGGGTCATCCCTGTAGAATGCTTCGTCAAATTTCGAAAATTAATAAATCAGTATTATAGTTTTGTTTCAGCCACTGTTTTTTTGACTGCTTCTAAGGTATCATTTAAGGCAGTTTTTTCTTTTTCTTGGAGTTCAAATTCCAATATTCTCTCTACACCGCCAGCACCGATTACAGATGGAACTCCAATAAAATATCCATCAATTCCAAATTCTCCTTCACACAAAGACGCACAGGGGATGACTCGTTTTTTATCAAGTAAATAAGATTCAGCCATTTCAATGGCCGATTGAGCTGGGGCATAAAAGGCAGATCCGTTTCCAAGTAATTTAACAATTTCTCCACCAGCAAAACGGGTTCGGTCCACAATTTCTGCCAACCGATCGGCAGGGATCAATGTTTCCACAGGAACACCACCAACCGTAGCCAACCTAGTCACAGGCACCATTGTATCACCGTGTCCTCCAAGGACCAGGCAAGTCACATCTTGAACCGAACAGCCAATCTCCATAGAAATAAAGGTTCGAAATCGCGCACTATCTAATGCGCCAGCCATACCTACAACTTTATTCTTGGAAAATCCGGATACTTTATGAAAAGCGTATACCATGGCATCCAATGGATTGGATATCACAATGACAAAAGCATCTGGAGCCTGTATTTTGATATTAGTAGCCACATCTTTCATGATTCCCAAGTTGATTTCCAGGAGATCTTCCCGGTTCATACCTGGTTTTCGGGGAATCCCAGCGGTAATAATGAATATGTTAGTGTCTTTCAAGTCATTCCAGTCAGAGGTCCCTGAAATATCAGCGTCATAGCCATCATGTGGGCGAAGCTGCATGAGATCCAATGCTTTTCCTTGGATCATACCTTCCGCTTTGGGAATATCAAAAATAACGATATCACCTAGTTCTTTCTGGGCAGCTAGTAGAGCCAGGTTTCCACCAATCTGTCCGCCACCGATTAATGCAATTTTGGGCCGAGACATATTGAATCCTTTTTCTGTTTATTAATTAAATAATCCATAATGAAATTACATCTATTCAAAAGGTCTATAAATGAAAAACCCCGCCCTACAATGTAGATCGGGGTTCTCTTTAGAATGAATTGAAGTTTGTTTTATCCGTTATTAAATACGCTGACAATCTTGCGGCTACGGCCTTGACGCTTAAATTTAACGATGCCGTCAGCAGTCGCGAATAAACTATCATCACCAGCTCGGCGAACATTGATCCCAGGATGAATTTTTGTACCGCGCTGTTTCAGAATGATTCCGCCAGCAAGAATGCTTTGTCCATCGGCCACTTTCACTCCTAACCATTTGGCATTAGAATCACGACCATTCTTGGAACTGCCTACACCTTTTTTATGTGCCATAATTAATCTTTTTTCTTTTTGGGTTTGACGACTTTTTTCTTGGGCGCAGCTTTTTTCTTTGGTGCTGAGGTTTCGATTTTATCGATCTGAATCAATGAAAAACTTTGACGGTGCCCATTTTTCCGTCGATAACCTTTCCGCCGTTTTTTCTTGAATACAATCACTTTTCGCTCTCGGCCGTTATCCAGGACGGTTCCAGATACAGATACATCTTTAACTATTGGTTCACCTATCCGAACTTCCTTACCATCATTCATAAGAAGTACTTGATCAAATTTGATCTTTCCTCCGGCTTCTGTGCTCAGACTAGCTACCTTAATTTGGTCACCTTCTGCGACACGGTATTGTTTTCCTGCTATATTAACGATTGCAAACATGATCTTCCTTAAAAAAGCCGGTGAATTTAAGCTGACTCATCCTTGTGTTCAACACCAACGTGTTCAATCTCTTTCTGGCCATTTTTTGTGGATAAAAAACGAAATTCATCACGGGCAATTTCCTGATTTGCCTCAATAGTGATATATGTAAAGTTTTGCCACATTAGTCCCCGTAAGGCTTTTTTATTATCTTTCAGAAAACGGGCAATCTCAGGATGAAGTTCCAATTTGAGTTTTAAACTGCGGTGTTTAGATCTATATCTGCGCAGCCAATGGTCAATCCTCGTAAGAAGTGTTTCTCGAGACATAATGCGCCCTGAGCCATAGCAAGTCGGACACTCTTCACTCATGGAATCTAATAGGCTTAAACGAATTCTTTGACGTGTCATTTCTAAGAGACCGAATTCAGAAATAGGAGAAACGGCCACTTTAGCCCGATCTTTTTTTAATTCCTTACGAAGTTCATAATAAATCTTTCGACGATTGGCTTCTTCGCGCATATCAATGAAATCTATGACAACGAGGCCAGATAGATCTCTTAAACGAAGTTGACGTGCTACCTCTTTACACGCTTCCAAATTGATTTTTCGTGAGTTTTCTTCATGGTTTTTTTTGCCAATAAAACGGCCACTATTTACATCTACAACTACCATTGCTTCTGTCTTTTCAATAATAAGATAAGCACCACTTTTTAGCCAAACTTTTGGCCTGAGAAGCTTATCCAATTCTTTCTCGAGCCCCATGCTTTCAAAAAGGGGTTGTTTCAGTCGATAATGTTCCAGATGGCTAGCCATATTGGGCGAAACATCCTCTAAATATCCTTGAAGCTTGCGATAAAGCTTTTTGGAATCGATTACGATTTTACTGATATCGGGGGTAAATAAATCTCGGACTACACTAGAGGCAGTTTCTAAATCTTCATAAACTAAAGCTGCCCCTTTTGTCCGGTTACTTTTATTTTGCAATTTTTTCCAATTTTCAATCAAGTTAGAATAATCATTTTGAATAAGCTCTTCGCTTTTTCCTTCAGCAACGGTACGAACAATGACACCCACCCCTTTCTTTTTCATGGAGGAAACAATTTTCTTTAACCGGCGCCGTTCGTATTTATCCCATATTTTTTTAGATATGCCAATATAATTGACATTGGGGACTAGAACCAGTAATCGTCCAGGTAGCGCAATTTCTGTCGTGACACGAGGGCCTTTTCCAGCAAATGCTTCCTTAATTACCTGAACAAATATATCCTGTCCAGATTTTAATTCAACATTGATGTCATCCCGAATTTTTCGCCGATTCTTTCGGTCACCGTTTTTACGTTTGGATGAACGACGGTCGTCGTCATCTACATCTGCCAGGTAGGCAGAATTTTCTATTTCAGAGAAAGGGAGGAATGCATTGATATCATAACCGATATCAACAAAGGCAGCCTGCATACCGGGTAGGACATTTTCAACCTGTCCTTTATAAATGTTTCCCACCATGCGATGGCTTTCCTGCTTCTCGACATACACTTCAACAAGTGTCCCATCTTCAACAATGGCAATTCGAGATTCCCCCATACTTTCGCTGATAAAAATCTCATTCTTCATATCCTATACTCCAAAGATTTACCAACTAAGGGTTATTGTTATTTTGGATTGGAGGTGAAAGGAAGGAAGCATTCGGCCCTTCAGCCGAGATAGAATTCCACAGAACGAATCAATTTAATCTTCTGAAGGTGGAAAAATTTTTGCAACTATTTTCGATAGGTCTAAAATCAGACCGAAAAAACTTTTTGGATACGCACCTTCAATTCATCTACATCCAATTAGGAAAATACATAGTGTAGTCCAACCGACCAAGAAATATAACAGATTGATAATAAGTTTGGCTTCAATTCGATTTTACTATTAATTTTGATCAGTCGTGATTTGCGCCCTATTGCCGCGACATAAAAGAATGGTGCTAAAAAGGTTTTCAGCCCCGAGATAGCATCGGGGTTTTTTATTATGAGAAGTATTACAGAAATATTTAAAAAACGGATCCTGGTGCTGGACGGTGCCATGGGAACCATGGTGCAGTCATACAATTTGTCTGAAATGGATTTCCGTGGTGAGCGCTTTGTATCGCATTCAAAGGATTTGAAAGGTAATAATGATATTTTGTGCCTTACCCAACCAGATGTGGTGGCTGAAATTCACCAAGCTTATTTTGATGCAGGTGCTGACATTATCGAAACCAATACTTTTAACGCCAACGCTATTTCCCAGTTAGATTATGCCGCGGAAGACCTAGCCTATGAGATCAATCTAGAAGCAGCAAAGATTGCTAAAACCGTAGCGAAAAAATACGCTGACAAATCGCGTTTTGTAGCCGGTGCAATAGGGCCAACTAACCGCACTGCTTCCCTTGGTCCCGATGTCAATAATCCGGGATTTCGAAATATTTCCTTTGATGAATTAAAAGATGCTTATTTTGACCAGGCAAAGGGACTTTTTGATGGAGGTGTTGACCTTTTTCTCATTGAAACGGTATTTGATACATTGAATTGTAAAGCTGCCTTGTTTGCGGTGCAGGAACTGTTGGAAAATAAGGGAGCAGATATTCCTGTGCTTGTTTCCGGAACCATTACCGATGCCAGCGGACGTACTCTCTCGGGACAAACAGTGGAGGCATTCTGGTATTCGGTTTGTCACGCTAATCTCACGGCTATAGGGCTTAACTGTGCACTAGGTGCAGAACAAATCCGTCCTTGGCTGGATGAATTATCATCTGTAGCAGATACCTATGCATTTGTCTATCCCAATGCGGGGCTTCCCAATGAATTTGGTGAATATGATGAAACGCCGGAAAAAATGGCCAATATTATTCGAGAATTTGCAGAAAGTGGACTAGTAAACCTTGTTGGTGGTTGCTGTGGTACAACACCAAACCATATCAAGGCTATTGCAGAAGCAGTGGATGGGATAAATCCAAGAAAAATTCCGATTATTGAGCCATTAACTAAATTAAGTGGACTCGAGCCAGTTACCATCCGACCAGATAGCAATTTCGTGAATGTGGGAGAGCGAACCAATGTGACGGGTTCGGCCCGTTTCCAAAGTCTGATCAAGGAAGATAATTACGAAGAAGCTTTGTCGGTAGCCCGGCAACAGATCGAGAATGGTGCTCAAGTAATTGATGTAAACATGGATGAAGGACTTTTGGATTCGGAACAAGCCATGGAAACTTTTCTGCGACTAATTGCTTCCGAGCCGGATATTGCCAAAGTACCTGTCATGGTGGACTCCTCCAAGTGGACTGTGCTGGAAACAGGGCTGAAGAACCTGCAGGGAAAAGGCATTGTCAATTCTATTTCTATGAAAGAGGGTGAGGATGAATTTATTCGCCAAGCCAAAATCATCAAGAATTATGGTGCTGCCGTGATCGTAATGGCATTTGATAAAAAAGGTCAAGCAGATACTTATGATCGGAAAGTTGATATTTGTACAAGGGCTTATCATATTTTAACAAAAAAGGTTGGATTTTCACCGGAAGACATCATTTTTGATCCGAATATTTTTGCCGTAGCCACTGGCATCGAAGAACACAACGAATACGGTAAAGCATTTATTGATGCAGCCAAAACGATCAAAGAAACATTACCAGGAGTTCATATCAGTGGTGGTGTAAGTAATCTTTCTTTTTCCTTTCGGGGAAATAGCGGTGTCCGTGAAGCTATGCATTCTGCATTTTTATATCATGCAATTCAGGCAGGGATGGATATGGGAATTGTTAACGCCGGACAACTTACTATTTACGATGAAATTGAACCTGAGTTAAAAGAACGAGTAGAAGATGTTATCTTTAATCGTAGGAATGATGCCACAGAAAGACTGGTCGAAATTGCAGAAGGATTCAGGGGTGTTAAAAAAACGCAAGAAAAAGATTTAACTTGGCGACAAAATGCTGTAGAAGAACGATTAAGTCATGCTCTGGTGAAAGGTATCACCGATTTTGTTATTGAGGACACGGAAGAAGCTCGAAAACAATATAGTCGTCCAATTGAGGTAATTGAAGGGCCCCTGATGGATGGGATGAACGTGGTGGGAGATTTATTTGGCACGGGAAAAATGTTTTTGCCTCAGGTGGTAAAATCCGCACGGGTGATGAAAAAAGCAGTTGCCCATCTTATTCCATTTATTGATAAAGAAAAAGATGAATTGGGTCTTACCGATAAATCCAACGGTAAAATTGTCATGGCAACCGTAAAGGGGGACGTCCATGACATAGGGAAAAATATTGTGGGTGTGGTACTAGGTTGTAATGGCTATGATGTGATTGATTTGGGGGTAATGGTTCCATCTGAAAAAATATTATCTACCGCCCAGGACATAGGTGCTGATATTATCGGTCTTTCAGGGCTGATTACACCTAGTTTGGATGAAATGGTTCACGTTGCCAGTGAAATGGAACGCCTAAAATTTGATATTCCTCTGCTCATTGGTGGTGCCACCACCAGTCGCAAGCATACTGCTGTAAAAATCGAAGAAAATTATACTGGGCCTACGGTTCATGTGATCGATGCATCCCGGGCTGTGGGTGTGGTAAGCAAGCTCTTCAATGAAGATGAAAAAGCAGATTTTGTGGATGGTATTCGGAAAGATTTCGAACAGATACGTGTTACTAGAGCCCAAAAGACTGCTACTAAAACGTTATCCCTTGATGATGCAAGAAAACGGAAGTTTGTAGTTGATTGGGATAGTTCCCAGACTCTAAAACCCAAGTTGCAGGGCATAAAAGTATTTGAGGATTATCTTTTGGATGAACTGGTAGATTATATTGACTGGTCACCCTTTTTTCATGCCTGGGAGTTAAAAGGGGTCTATCCCAAAATATTATCCAACAAAAAGTACGGAGAGGAAGCCCAAAAACTTATAGATGATGGTCAGGGTTTATTGCAGCGGATCGTAGGAGAAAAATTATTGACTGCCAAGGCTGTCATTGGTATTTACCCTGCACATGCGGAAAATGAAACGGTTTTTTCAGAAGGCGTTGAATTCAATTTTTCGCGTCAGCGGGTAGATAAGGGTAGAAATCAGCCCAATTACAGTCTGGCGGACTTTATTGCACCAAAAAATGATTTTCTAGGAATGTTTGCCGTAACTACCGGTCATGGACTGGAAGCAATTGTAAAAGAATTTGAAGATCAAAACGATGATTATAACGCCATCATGGCCAAAGTATTGGCGGATCGTTTAGTGGAGGCCTTAGCGGAAAGGATGCACGAACGGGTCCGGAAAGAATTCTGGGGATATGCGTCTGATGAACAAATGAGCAATGTAGAATTAATCAGAGAAAAATATAAGGGTATACGTCCAGCGCCGGGTTACCCATCTTGCCCTAGCCATAAAGAAAAAGATAAGATTTGGTCATTGCTGGAAGTGGCAAAGAATACGGGCATTACTTTAACAGAAACTCGGGCCATGTATCCGGCTGCCTCTGTATGTGGGTGGTATTTTTCCCACCCAGAATCACGCTATTTTTCTGTAAGCGATATTGGTTTATAAAGAAGACACAGCCCAATTTTGGGAAGACATTTATCTGGAAGATGATGCGGGCTGGGATCTCGGTGGAATTACACCAGTTTTTGATAGTATTGCTGATGAGTTAAACCAAGGCAAGGTATGTATTGTAGGCTGTGGCCGTGGTTATGATGCAGTTATGTTTGCCCAAAAGGGATTCGAGGTCACAGCAGTCGATTTTGCGCCTTCAGCAACAACAGCGTTGGAAACAATATCTAAAGAAGAAAATGTGAATGTCCAGATACGCCAGTCTGATATTTTTTGTCTTACACCAGAATATGACGGTGTTTTTGACTATGTTATTGAGCAAACTTGTTTTTGTGCCGTCAACCCTGAGCGCCGACAGGAATACGAAAGGTTGGTATACAAAATTTTAAAACCGGGCGGAAAATTGATTGGCCTATGGTTCCCTCTAGATAAGACAATATTAGATGGGGGACCGCCATGGGGAACAACTATTGATGAAGTAAAATCCATTTTCAAAAATAATTGGATTATTGAAAACGAAGAATTTCCAGAAAAATCCATTCAACCCAGAAAAAATCGTGAAAAACTCATTATTTTTGAAAAACAATGATTGACCAATCCACCTTTAATTTTTTGGCGGACCTAAAAAAAAATAATCGCCGGGAATGGTATCATGCCAATAAAGACCGGTTTAAGGATTCCCAACAGAATTTTATCGATTTTGTGGCCATGATACTGTTTCGAATCTCAGAATTCGATCCGGATATGATTGGTACTGAACCAAAAGACTGCTTGTTTCGTATTTATCGCGATATCCGTTTTTCGAAAGATAAAACACCATATAAGACCTGGTTTAGCGCTGGGATGAACCCCGGAGGAAAAAAACGG
Source organism: Fidelibacterota bacterium (assembly GCA_002716525.1). GTDB lineage: Bacteria > Fidelibacterota > Marinisomatia > Marinisomatales > TCS55 > TCS55. The sequence goes on from PBBH01000009.1 coordinate 31,471, forward strand.
ATGGGTGCTGGATATTATATCCATGTAGGACCAGGAGATTGTTATATCGCCGGTGGTGTTTGGCATCCAGATAAAGAGACATTATTGGCCATTCGTGAATATATCATTGGCTGGCCAAACCAATTTAATGGTATTGTAAATGATTCCGGGTTTGTAAAAATGTTCGGCAGGTTAAAAGGGGATAAACTGAAAGTTGCGCCAAAAGGTTATCCGAAAGATCACCTCCAGATTCAATGGCTGAGATATAAGGATTTTATCGTAAGCAAGAATGTCCATGATAAAGAACTTCAATCGGATAAATCTTTTGATATTGCCTATAATGTATATTATCAAATGGCGGATTTCATTTTTTATTTGCGTAGAGCAATCAAACAATCATAAAAATATAGTATTCAACCTAACTTTTGTCATGCGTTCTGAATTAAATATAGCAAAAGAAGCAGCTCTAGAGGCTGGCAGTGTTATCCTTAATTATTATAAAGCGGATTATGAGATTAAAGATAAAGGGTACCATAATCCCGTTACCACAGCTGACCATGAAGCGGATTCACGACTGAAAGAGATCCTGATGGAAGCTAGACCGGAATATGGTTGGTTATCAGAAGAATCGGTGGACTCCGCGGAACGACTATGTAAAGAACGAGTTTGGGTTGTGGACCCATTGGACGGAACCAAAGAATTCATTGAGGGGGTGCCTAACTTTGTTGTGAGCGTGGCTTTGGTCGAAAATGGCGTATCAATTGTAGGTGTTCTATTCAACCCAGTAACAGGTGAAATTTTTACTGCAAGTCAAGGTGAAGGGGCTCAATTAAATGGTAAAACCATACAGTGCGTGACAAAAGATAATTTAGGAGATATGGTGATTTTGAATAGTCGATCGGAAAGCCGCCGGGGCCTATGGGAACCGTATGCAAGTATATTTGGTAAACTAAAAGCTGTCGGTTCTGTCGCATACAAACTGGGTCTAACCGCAGCTGGGCATGCGGACATATTCGCAACTTTGCGTCCAAAAAATGAATGGGATATTTGTGCCGGGACTTGCATTATTCATGAAGCAGGCGGAAAAGTGATTGACCTAAACGGCAATGATATTATTTTTAATCAGGAAAAGACCTTGATAGAGCCTGGTTTGATTGCTGGAGATAACCAAGCTGTAGATAAAACATTTAACGTACTTACTGCAAAGACATAAGATGACTCAAATACCAAAAGATGCAATTAGGTGTTTAGATAAAGGGTTTGTTCGGCTAGTTGATTCCATGGGTGGTGATGATGCGATTGTTCAAGCCGCCCGCGTCAGCTACGGGAAGGGAACAAGTAAAGTTTCCCAAGATAGGGGGCTGATCCGATACCTCATGCGCCACCGACATTCGACACCCTTTGAAATGGTGGAATTTAAATTCCACTGTAAGATGCCTATTTTTGTAGCTCGTCAATGGGTGCGCCATCGAACAGCAAACATTAATGAATATTCACTACGATATTCAGAGGCGAGAGATGAATTTTATTATCCTGATCCAGCACAAATTCAATATCAAAGTGCCCTTAATAAGCAGGGGCGAGCTGGAAAGGTGCCGAAAAAGCTCACAGATAAGGTGCTTCAGTATTTTAAGGAAATATCCGAAAAAAGTTTTGACATGTACCAAGAACTGAATGAAGCTGGCCTGGCACGCGAATTAATTCGTGCCATTCTACCAGTAAATCTTTATACTGAATGGTATTGGAAAAATGATTTGCATAACCTCTTGCATTTCATTGGTTTACGGTCTGACAGCCATGCTCAGTATGAGATTAGAGTTTTCTCAGATGCGATGGCAGAATCGGTAAAAAAGACAGCACCTCACGCTTGGGAATCCTACCAAGATTATGTTGTGAAAGGAATGCGTTTTTCCCGAATTGAAAAGAGTCTTTTGGAACGAAATTTACCTGACCGTGTTGTTGATGATATTCTAGAAGATCTTGCTTATCAAATCACGGCTACCTTAAATAATAATAAACTTCGGAATGAAGCAGACCTTTATCTGTTATATCAAAAGCAGGGTGGAGATGATTCTGAAGCTGATTTCAAATTGAAATGGGATTCGGGCGAGATCAAGATTGGGAATGTACGGGAACTACGTGAGTTTAAACAAAAGTTGGAGAGTTTGAAACACTAGCCACGTAGCGGCAGAGTNCATGGNAANAATGATANATTATTTTTATAATTAAACTCTGTAAACACTCTGGGAAATCCGAAAGAAGAACATCATCAACGACTTCGAGGACAGTATATTAAAAGNGTTTTGAGTGGNGTCCTAGATTNCGAGATAATTGAAATATTGCTTAATTTTAGAACGTACCGCAAAGATTGTAAACGATTGATCATGGAATGATTTAAACATGTCTATCTTTAACAGAGCAGAAGTTATTGATCAAAATTTCAAAAAGTTCGTGAAAGGAGGNAATCTTCCTCCAGCACGTACAGATTTACTACTATCCCAGACNAATATAAAAACGTCAGAACTAGTTTCCCTCTTTGAATCTCAAGTATTGAGTCGACACATGGACTTGAAGGCACGGCTCTTGAAAGATAAAGGAAAATGTTTTTATACCATTGGAAGTTCTGGGCATGAAGGGAATGCAGTATTTGGAAAAATATTTCCATACACGGACATGGCATTTCTTCATTATCGAAGCGGACCGTTTTTTATTGAGCGATCCAAACAGGTGCCAGGGACCACCCCCATTTATGATATGGCGNTATCGTTCATGGCATCATCAGAAGATCCCATCAGTGGTGGTCGCCATAAAGTCATAGGGAGTAAGGCATTAAACATTCCGCCACAAACTAGTACTATTGCTAGNCATTTNCCAAAAGCTGTGGGGGNTGCTTTTTCCATTGATCGGGCGAAAGATNTAGATATTCCGGAGCGAAAGATAAAAAGNGGGAGTATAGTACTGTGCAGTTTCGGTGATGCTAGCGTAAACCACGCCACAGCATTGAGCGCTTTTAACACTGCTAGTTTGGTAACCAGCCAAGGCGGCCACATGCCAATTGTTTTTATTTGTGAGGACAACGCTACAGGAATTTCTGTCCCAACCGATGATAGATGGATTGAAAAAAATTTTGTAAATCGTCCAGAGGTAGTTTATATCCAGACAGATGGACTCCATCTTATTGATCTGATAATAAAATCGCGCCGTGCTGAACAAGATTGCCGAATTAATCGCAGGCCCATTTTTCTCCATATGAAAACAGTGCGGCTAATGGGCCACGCAGGATCTGATGTGGAAGTCGGCTATAGACCTTTAGCAGAAATTGTAGAGACTGAATTCAACGATCCGCTACTTCACTCTTCACGAATACTTATGGAAAACCAATGTTTATCTGATGATGATATTTTGAAACTTTATGAATCGTCTCGCAATCAGGTAAGTCATGTTTTTGATGCGTCAACGATTCGGCCAAAACTTGAATCATCTAAAGATGTTATGGCATCCATCACAGAAAATAGAGAAAAAAGAATAGTGCCAAAACAGCCGAGCACAAAAGAACGAAAATCATTATTTGGGAAAGAATTTAATCGCATAGAGCAACCTCAACATATGGCAAAACTCATTAATTATGCCTTGTCTGATATCATGCTCCGATATCCAAATACGCTGGTTTTTGGTGAAGACGTGGCCCAGAAGGGTGGTGTTTATCATGTAACGGCGGGTCTGTATGAACAATTTGGCTTACGTCGTGTGTTTAACAGTCCATTGGATGAAACATCTATAATCGGGTTTGGTGTTGGATTTGGTCATAATGGGTTTATCCCAATCCCAGAAATCCAATTTCTTGCCTATCTTCATAATGCAGAGGATCAATTGCGTGGTGAAGCAGCCACATTACCTTTTTTCTCTGAAGGACGATTCACAAATCCTATGGTAATTCGTATTCCGGGGCTTGCTTATCAAAAAGGGTTTGGAGGTCATTACCATAACGATAATTCACTTACGGTTTTTAGGGACATCCCTGGGCTGATCCTTGCAGTGCCGTCCAATGGTTCTGACGCAGTAAAAATGCTCCGGACTGCCGTTCGTGAAGCGTATGAAAACGGACGTGTTGTGGTATTTTTAGAACCGATCGCTCTTTACATGATGAAAGACCTTCACAAGCTTAAAGATAGAAAATGGAATTTTCAGTATCCAGGGTTGGGGGAAAATATTCCTCTAGGTGAATTCGCTGAATATGGGAAAGGGAGGGCACTAACTATTATCACGTATGGGAATGGACTTTATTTATCGCTCCAGGCCCAATTAGAAATTGAGAAAAGATTAAAGAAAAAGATCAAAGTGATTGACTTGCGGTGGCTGTCAGAAATTGATATACAAAAACTATTAAAAGCAATTGGCACTTGTGTAAACGTGCTTATTGTTGATGAATGCCGCCGAACCGGTTGCCATGGAGAGGGACTCATGACTCAGTTAGTAAGTAAATCTGAAAAACCAATAAACCTGAAACTGCATGCTGCTGAAGACAGTTTTATTCCACTTGGTGTGGCTGCCACGTCAACGCTTCCCAGTAAAGAATCTATTATCCAGAATGCCTTGGAGTTAATAAATGGCTAAAAAGCGGATTGTAGTTATTTGTCCAGGACGAGGATCATATACCCGCGAGACCTCGGGGTATTTAAATCCATACGGTGCTACCGCCCAGTCGCAGATCAAATGGATAGATAAACAACGAAAGAATACAGGCCTTCAAACAATTTCGGAGTTGGACGCTTCCACATTCAAATCGAAGACCCATATGGCAGGTGAGAATGCGTCTCCACTGATCTATGCCTGTAGTTTATTAGACTTTCTATCGATCGATAAAAAAAAATATGAGATCACAGCAATTACTGGGAATTCCATGGGATGGTATATTGCTCTAGCGCTGGGTGGCGCTATGTCAAATGAAAATGCCTATCACTTAATCCAAACAATGGGATCCATGATGAAAAAAGGAATCATCGGAGGACAAATTATTTATCCCATTATCAATAAGAATTGGCAACTGGATGGTGCCATAAAGGATATGGTATTGTCAGAGGTTGAAAAAGCTGGCGCCTTTGTATCAATTTTTTTAGGAGGATATGTTGTCATCGGTGGTGAAAATAAGGCGCTGGATGTACTCTTAAAAAAACTCACTAAAGATGATCAATATCCGTTTCAATTACCTTTTCATGCAGCGTTCCATACACCGCTTTTGGAGGCCGTTTCAAGTAAAGCATTTGAAATGATATCAAAATCCACATTTCAAAATCCCTCTGTTCCATTGGTGGATGGTCGAGGGAAAATTTGGGCACCATTTTCAACTGATACACAGGCTCTACATCAATACACCTTGGGAGATCAAGTAACACAATCCTACGATTTTACTTCAGCTATTACTGTGGCCATAAAGGAATTTTGTCCAGATAAATTAGTTTTACTTGGTCCGGGAAATACATTGGGTGGTGCCATTGGACAAATCTTGGTTCAAAATAACTGGCAGAACCTAGATTCGAAAAAAGCCTTTTCAGAGCGGCAAAATAATGATCCTTATCTAGTTTCAATGGGGATGAAAGAGCAAAAGAATCTGGTATGCTAAATCATCAAAAGATTGAAATTTTAGATTCCACTTTGAGAGAAGGAGAACAGACTCCAGGTGTTTCTTTTTCTGTTGAACAAAAAATTGCAATGACAAAACGATTGGATGCTTTTGGTGTGGATTTTATTGAGTTGGGTCACCCAGTAGTCTCCCCTGATATTTACGAAGCAGTAGAAACATTAAATGATCTTGAATTGCATGCAAAAAAAATAGCTCACGGGAGGGCCAGTAAATCAGATATTAATGATGTAGCCGCTATTGGTGTAAAATGGATGGGTATATTTTTTGGGACATCACCGTTGAGCTTGAAACACAAATTCAATGTAACAAAGTCAGAAGCATTAAAGCGTATCGAAACCTGCGTGAAGTATGGTAAAGACAAAGGGCTTAAGCTCCGTTTCACTGCAGAAGACGCCAGTCGGACTAATTTAGATTTTCTAATCCAGGTAGGACAAATGGTCCAGAAGTGCGGAGCGGAGCGCTTTAGCATAGCGGATACAGTGGGTTGTCTAATTCCCGCCAGGATGAAAGAACTTGTAACTAATATAAGGTCAGAAATAGATCTTCCGCTCCATGTACATTGTCATAATGATTTTGGTTTGGCCACTGCCAATACTCTCGCTGCATTGGAGTCAGGTGCTCAGTGTGTGGATGTGACCGTGAATGGGATAGGTGAGCGCTGTGGGTTGGCACCTCTAGCTGAAGTGACCACAATCTTGACACAGTTATACAAGGTTAATCACAATTGGGATTTGGGACTGCTTCCGGAATTATCCCAACTGGTTGAATCGTTTTCTGGCCGTATATCTAAGGCGAATAAACCGATCGTGGGCAAAAATGCGTTTACGCATAAAGCTGGTTTGCACGTTAAAACTGTTATAGAAGAACCAAAATCCTACGAAGCTATTTCGCCAGAAACTGTTT